>NZ_UZAC03000004.1 GCF_900538055.1 Pasteuria penetrans | reverse complement strand
TTTTTCAAGGCGTAAAAGATAGGTATGCACAGTGGAACTGGAACTCAATCCAACAGCTTTTCCGATTTCACGGACAGAAGGGGGATAGCCCCTTGTTTGTACAGTCTTGTGTATGTAGCCTAGTACTGGCTAGTTCTTCGGAGACAACCCACGATCCATAATTCAGAACCAATCCCCTTCCTCTGGACACAGAATAACGTAAGAATAGACATAGAATAGGGAATATAAAACCTAACGTAAAATAGTTAAATATTTCATGAAAATTACCCAATAGTGGAAATCATGGGGGGTATTTCACCAAATCTTATCCAACTTCCTCAGGGCTTCTTCCTTTTCTGAATCCACCACATGAGTATAAATTTGCGTTGTCTTCACGCAGGAGTGACCCAGTATCTCCTGAACGATCCGCAAATTCTCCCCCTGGGAGAGTAGAAATGTAGCTAGTGTATGTCGCAGTTTATGGGTGTGAGTTCGGAAGCCCTTACAGCAAGTTTGCCTCCAGCGCATATTTCTTCACTATGCTCCCAATGCTACGCGACTCATGGGCCCTTTATTTTTGTTGAGAAAAATTATGTCTGCCTGAGAAGGGGGAAGAAGGGGATGGCGATAGGTCGAACGACAAGATAATGGTCTAGGGCCTCGCTTGCCCGCTTATGTAGGGTCAGCCAACGTTCCCCTCACCTTTCCCAATAATGAGGAGTTTGTAAACCCCCTCCTCTTCCACCTTGTGTATATGCAAAAAACGTAATTGGACTAGTTCTGATACCCGTATTCCGGTTCCCAACAGCATCATCAAGATGGCCCGATTGCCGCATCCTGTGCCAACCCTTCGTTTGTGGGGTTTGAAAGGAATCTACGGCAGCTACCAATCTAACAGCCTCTTCTCGGCTGAGAAAGGTGGGCAGCGTTTTTTTTCTCTTGGTCTGCAGAGCTGTTCGATCATAGGCCTCCATAGGATTGTTGGGTAGTCTCTTTGTACGCACCAGATAACAAAACAGAGAGCGCAACGAGGACTGTTTCCGTTGTTTGCCACTTCGCGCGTTTGCACGCTGGTACGTTTTTTGCACATCTTCGGTAACTTGGTTGATCAATTGGGCATTTCGTTTGGTTACAGGAACGTCTAGGATTCGTTGGTATCCCCCCCCATTTCCTGAAAAAATTTGTGGAGAACATTTTCAGTAACCTCCTCCAGTACGAGCTGTTCACGTGCCAAGAAAGAAAAAAACAGGGAAAAATCGTACACATAACCATTGATCGTTTGGGGAGATCGGTCCGCGTCCTGCATGGCCCCAATGTAGGCTTGCACACCCTCGGGAAAGAGGCGATGCGCTTATCTATAGTGGGAAAGACCCTCCTTTTGTATCGTGGATTTTCATGATGGACGAGGGAGGGAAGTTCCCTGTTTTTGCGCGCACGTTGGGGTACAAAATCCCTGTTTTTCCTTCCAACAGGTGGGACAGACGATATGCTGAAGATGACAAAAGTCATAGGCGCAATCAATGTACGTCTCAGCAGGTGCTTTGCAATGCCAACAACGCCCCACAATGACATGGGGTTCCTTCCGGTTGACGGGGATAGCCTTTCGTTCATCAAAGTATAACAGAGGCCCATAAAATTTTCTCCCTGTGTATCCTCATCTTGGCTGTAGGTAATGATGCCCCCCTGCAGTTGTGCTACGTTGGTGTATCCCTCTTCCCGTAACCAGGCGGTTAATTTTTCGCATCGTATGCCCCCCGTACAATAGGTGACAACACGCTGATGGGGGGGAAAGCGAAAGTGCTTCCGCAACCAACCGGGAAATTCACGTGTGGTTCTTATGTCAGCACGGATAGCACCCCTGAAATGGCCGAGATCATACTCATAGCCATTTCGTCCGTCAAGGATGATAGTGTCTCTTTCTTGCATGGCCTTTTTGAATTGTTGGGCAGTTACATAGTTCCCCGTCTTTTCGGACGGATTGAGATCTCGATCCAACCGCCAGCAAACGATTTCCTTCCTTACCCGCACCTTCAACTTCGGAAACACGTGCCCCGCGCAGTGATCGCTCTTTACGTGAATGCTTCCCATTCCCGGTTGCCGCTTCAAAAAACCTCATACTCCATAATTGCTTCGGTCGTTCCCGATACGGTTCCATTGATTCCCTCCTCGGCGACCCAAATACGACCACGTAGGTTGTGGGCCATACAGAATTCGCGTTGGATTGCAGCAAAATCCTCTGGATTCCTTATTTTTGTGTAATGATAATATAGGATAACCTTATAATTTTTATCGTTTTCTAGTTTCAACATTTTCGTCTGCCCTTTCTGAATATTTTTCATGTCCACTTTGAGCTTAAGGCATAATCAAACATACCTTCCCCGCCTATTGTAACACATGTTGGGGTAATGGGATCAGGGCAAACCTTTTGTTTTTACCTTGCCATGGAAAAATAGCCCTATGATTCATCTTGTACAGGGACATAGGGTCCAAAGCCTCTAGCATGATTCCCAAATTATAATAAATCAATTTATTTTTAAATTGTACGCATTGTTCTCCTTCGGTGCTTCTTCAAAAAATATAAAAATTATTATAATATTTAGTAATAATGAAAAAATATATGTAAGCATTATCAATATAGGTAATTTGTAGTTAAAAATTACTTTTTTCTGGAATATTATACTCTAACCGGTGCATGGTTGGATATAGAATCGAATCTCAAACCCTTATCGGAATGAAAGGCCCCTTGGGTGTTCTATATGGGTGATCATACCCAACTCCTTCTTCTCCTCTTCACAAGAACCCTGACAGGACGACAGGATTACAAATATAACTCGACCGTTACTTTGGTATTTAGCGTGGAAAACACCGGGATAGGGAAGGAACATAATTTTATTTAAAATTTCGATAAGAGAGAACGAAAAATAGAAGGAATTTTCTGTCTATAAAGATAATAAAAAATTATAATTAAAAATACAGGGGGAATGCACCCACCCGTTTGGATGCTTTCCCTTGTATCCCCATAAGGGGAATCATGAAATATCAGACCGTGGTGAAAGCCAAAAAACCGGGGATTGAACCGATTTCACTTAGATTACTTACTTCAGTATAGCATGTTGTTGATCCGCAGGAGTACCTTCTTAGGGTGTGCTTGCTGCTGTATTGTTAGGGTGTGCTTGCTGCTGTATTGGTGGGAAGTTAGGGTGTAACTGCTGAGGTTGTAGCTGCTGAGTATGATTCCCACTCTCTGATTTCGAACCTGATTCAGAATTCGAACCTGATCCTAGTAGGAACCCCCAAAAATTATCTTCCCCATGATTCTTATCCTCTGGTTTCTGGTTTGATTCAGAAAGGGACTTTCGTAAGGACCCTAGTAGGTTATCTCCCCAAATGGAATCTAGTAGGGACTTTGAAGAGGTATCCCCTTCATGATCCTTACCCATTGTAACACCAGGAGATGTACTACTATCTTCCCGGATGTCGTGCAACGCCTGAACAGAAGCACCCACCCTGTTTCCACTACAAGGTTTCTTCGGTGAACCAACCATATCGTTGTCAGGATGGTTCCATTTGCCATCGTGGTAATAACACCCAGATGTATCACGAGGTGTATCCTTCTCGATATGGGTCATCGCATGGGCGGGGGGAAGCAGGGACATTACGGAAAACAATCCTCCTAACGGTAACAATAACGATCTATAATTGAATTTTACTCTTATTTTCATAGTAAAAATAGTACCCCCTACTTAATTAATAAACATGAATTCATTAAGAACCAAGCTACTCTCTCAATATAACATATTTTATCAGTTATGTAAACAGAGTCTCACACGTATTCTGGGCAACATCCTGTTGTGGATATGAATTCCTGAGCAAATTTTTCAGGTCCCATTCGCTGAGTTTCCTTTTATGTAAAACACTTTGGATCTTGGCCGTATATCATCGGACCTGGGGGTTCGATCCCAGCAGGAGTGAGGGTTGAACCATGGTTCGATAGATCGAATGCATCGTGGTAGGTTTCTGTGTTTATATCTGCTTAGATCTGGATTCCCTCCCACTGTATTCCAAGGTATTCTTGCGGGAACACAGTAGGACATATACGTTATTTTTATAAAATTTAAGTTTTATATGTTATAATCATAGGCAACCCACCCTCTATCAGGAAATAAGGGGTTATCGGGATGAAAACCGGATTTCCCAAGGCCCCTCTTTTCGAACGAGGTGAAAATCATGAAAATAGAGAAATTAGGACCCACAAGATCAGATAAAATGATAATTCGTTATATCCTGAAGTCCATTGCCAACCGTCCATCCCCGGGAATCAGGTATTCCTGTGAAGATTCGGGAAACTTGGGATAAAAATTGGTGAGAGCGGGATTCGATAAGAAACGAAAAATAAAACACGGCATCCTTGGCTTATGGGAAATTGAATCTGTTATGAACCCCCAACGATGGAAATGTACTACTGCGAAGACAAATTCAACCATGTGTATGTATTTGTTGGGAAAGGGAAAAAATATGCAGACTTTTGTAAGGAAATGCTTTCGTCAACGGCAATACTATCTTCAGCAGCGAAAGCAGCAAGATTACATGGAATACCGGTGAGAACAGGTTATACCCTATTTTTTGATGAATTTCTTCCTAGAAAGAGAAAAGAACTTGAGGAAAAGGCCATTAGGCAGGCCAGGGAACAGGGACGTTGTTTGACCATCGGTATAGATGATACATCGACAAGGAAAGGTAAGAACCACGCAAGCTATACCTATGATACAAAACTTGGGTCCGTATTGGCTGTGACAAAGGGCCGAAAATATGAGGAACTTACGGACTACCAGAGGTAAAATCACCACCTATAGGAATTTGATCCAGCAGTTATTGTCATGGACCGAGCCCCTACCTATACTAAGTTTGCTCTATCGGGATTCCCCAACGCGCTTGTTTGTTTGTTTGCTTTCACATCATCAAGAATATAAGGGATCTTACCTTGTCGAGTAGACCCGGCATTTCAGCCAAGTCTCTCACGTCGAGTAGGGATGGCATCTCAGCCAACCCTCTCATAGGGTGTCGGGTCAAAAAAGCCCCTAGCGGGGCCCCCGAATCCGCAGGGGCCTATCCGGATTCCTAATCAGGGTGGGGGAATATTCCCCCGGAGGGCCAAAAATTCCTTCGGGGGGAATGTACATTACCCGTTCGAATGCTGCTGGAAAAGATAGTATATGGACATTGTATACCCGTTCCAAGTATGACTATATCAGCCAGGATGGGTACTAATTATACTACCAGGATGGGTACTGATTATACTGCCAGGATGGGTACTGATTATACTGCCAGGATGGGTACTGATTATACTGCCAGGATGGGTACTGATTATACTGCCAGGATGGGTACTGATTATACCGCCAGGATGGGTACTGATTATACTGCCAGGATGGGTATGAATTCCACTTTGTACGGGGACCCTCCGGCCAGGCGTATCCCACCCAATTCCCACTACAATGTCTCCTCGATAAATCAACTATGTCGCCATCAGGATGAATCCATCTACCAGAATGGTAATAACACCCAGTAGTGTCACGAAATACACTTTCCCCAATATAGTGCGACGCCTGAACGGGAGAAAGCAGGGACATTACAGAAAAAAGTCCCCCCAACGGTAACAATAACGACCTACAAATGTACTTTACTCTTATTTTCATAGTAAAATAGCACACACCTTAGAAGTTATAGTAAATATATATACATAAATTCATAAGAACCATACTTCTATGTAAGTATAGCACATTCTATCAATTATGTAAATACCTCCTCGTACGCATTCCGGATCCCGACGCGTTTACCTACCACCCCAGGGACTGGGTGGGGGCGTGTCCCCCCTTAGCAACAACATAGTCACTGTGGCTTCTTCTTGGACTACCCCAAAAATGCGAGAGAAATCAGTTCGCATAAGAAAATCAAACACCTGTGATTCCACCTTACCCGTCCCAACACCTTCATACAGCCGCTTCCATAGTTTTCTGAGCCCGAAAGCCTAACTTATAAGCACAGCCCCGCCTTGACATCATATCCCTACAGAATGGCTTCTGTTTCCCCTTATCAAAACCTTGAAATTTGGTAATCAATGTCCCCCTCGCCTCTCAAAAGAGCCGCAATTCTCTCATATTCCCTGGGCTGAAAAGATACGGATCCCCTGTTCACGACCCGGAATGATTTGGACGGTCATAGATTGTACACAATCCGCTCCCGCGGGCCACACCAAACCGATTAGAATCCAGGGTTTCCCCATAATCAACTCCCTTTAATGAAAAACTGCCCCCATCCATAACTAGGACAAACACACCTGCTCCTGCAATTTTTCAATATCTTGGAGAGCCCGTTCAGAAAAAACAGCTATCCGCTTTCCTCTTGTTGGATATCGGCCGAGGATGCGGCGGAAGGAGGCCAGAATTGGCATTCATGGATACTGGATATGTAATAAACCAAACTTCCCATAACGATTGTCAATGGAGGAACCAAGGGACCTTGTGTCATATGAGCAGCCTAAATACCTGACTAATAATTCTGAGGCAGTGAGGAAAATACCCTCTAAAAACCTTGTTCAGAGGTTCACACCCACAATAATATGCTGCCGTGTTATCGCGGGAGGGGCAAGAAAATAATTTTTTATCTATGGTGCTAGTGCTGTTAAAAATGTTCACAATTGTTTCCTGAGGTTCGAATAAAAATAGAAAGTGGGCCTTTGTGGATTCATAAAAAATAACTACATAAACTTTTATGAAATCATACTATCTATAGAAGCTCGGTTTCATAATTATGGTTGGACTACCGATATTATAATAATATTCAGAATATATAGACAAAATAGGACATGAACCTATCTTCCTCACGTATATTCGAAACAACTTTATATGTACTGCCTGAAAAATACCCCCAAAGAAACTTGAAGACCATCTGTTATTCCTATACAATCCTCTTTATACCCACTATAAAGGGAGGTTGATAACAGATGGTCTCAGGGTATTGTACCATAGAACAGTCGAACTTGGAAGGGGTAGAGGAATGGATTGAATGCTTCGCGGATAAGTGGCGCTGGTGTTCCACCAAGGAAGAAATTAAACTTGCAACCCTTTGCGAGTATTATGAGAAACATGCTTCATGGTACAAGGAAACATATGCCGATTATCATAATACTATCGGTCAACCCTGCAAGGATATCCTTTTTACCATAATCCTGGAGTCCATTAAAGAAACCTTTGGGTGGACAGACAGGGAATTGATCGAACGTATTCCACGGGAAGGAGTGTTCTTTGAAGCTCTGGGGGGCAAAAAAGGAAAGCCCCTTATAGGTAGGAGAACATTATACGAAGGCAGAAAACGGTTGTTGGCATACGAGGAGAAAACAAAATGCAATGTTACACGGGACTCCTTTCAGCACTTTACCACCTTCCAAAAGTCAATAGTAGGTATGACATCCACCTGCCGTAGAATGGATAGCACGCTAATCAACAGCAACATAAGGAAATTGACCCGTAATGACGTGATCTATCTGGTGGCGAAAAATGTGGTTTGTATCTCGGCTGAACTCCTGATTCCCCTCCCCGCGGAGTGGGGGGTTTTTCTGGAGAAGGGGTGTAAACTAACAGACATCGATAGTCGGCAATCATTGGGCTATCAGCCTCCCCTTCCCCCCAAAAAAGGGGCAACAACAAGGGATCATAGGACTGCAGAGCTAATTGGGGTTTGCTTGGCTGTAAGGGAACAGGTCTCCCACTATGACAACATCAGATCAACCAAGGAGTATGCATTGCTGGAAAGGGTGATCTGGGAACAAACTGAGGAGGATGAACAAGGAAATCTCAGGATGCTCTCCAAGGTGCGTTCTGGTAGTCTACAAAGCCCTTATGATCCTGATGCTCAGTACAGGAAGAAGAACAAACAGGGGGATATTCCGGACAAATCGTAGAGGATCGTGATGGAGAGAAGGGAGTAAGCCTAATTTCCTTCTTTGATATGAAAGGTTCCCTTCATCCAGATACGGCCTTTGCGAAGGAGTACATAGAAACATGGGTTCCCCATGATGGAATGCGGTTGTGTGCCGATGGGGGGTACTACAGCCATGAGATAAGCGAACTTGCCCAATCAAAGGGTATTTCGCTATGCTTCACCAATATGACGGGCCGAAGGGAGAACCCCGATAAATTGAGGGCAAGCACGTTTGTGCGAGACAAAAGAACAAAGGAAATTACACGATGCGTGGCAAACAAGGAACCCGAGAACAGCCAGTACAAACCAGGGAGAAAACCAGGGAGCGGGACCAGTGTGACTTATTTCAACAGGGAGGATTGCAAGAAGTGCCCCTTTGCGGATCAGTGCATTGGCAAACTCAACAAAACAGGGGGAAGAACCATAAGATTAACCGACCGAACGTACTCGGCGGCGGAGCAAAGAGATCAATTGGAGGAGACAAAATATAGGGAAGCAGGGAACAGTCGTGCGGCCATTGAGGGCGTTTGCTCCGCACTAAAAAATGCTTACGGAGCTCGCCGACTTAAGGTGCGTGGTGAACGAAGAGCTAGGTTGACAATGTTCGCAAAGTGTGTAGCGTATAACACATCTCAAGTCTCCGAATATATAGTAAAATTTATAAGAATAATAAGGAGAGAAGCCATATCGTGATGAGCATATCTAATAATTTAAAAAATTCATAAAATAATTGGAACTATAGGCCGGTCTATTTGGCGTGCCAAGATGTGCGGAATAAGGCATTCATTTCCGCGCTCATGGGTTCAAAAACCGAGTTTCCATGGTTATAGTAGAAATCCAACCATAATCGTTACGTTTCACACATATCTAGACCAAAACATTCATACTATTCAATTTTTTATTTACATTACAAATTATCCATACATATTATACAGAAGTAATTCATTAACTGTTAGCAATCAATATATATCATTTTGAAATATAATTAATATCGGAAAAAACCAAATCAACTGACTTTTAATTCCAGCACCAGCACCATCTATTTGAAAAGAATGAACTTACCTCCTTATCCCTATCAACAATCCCAACAGAAGAATGGAGAAGAAAGGTTTTCCGGTGAGCGTATGGGAGAAACCAAAATCCCCCTCCACAATCATGAATGGAAGGGGGATTTTATCCTCAGACCCATAAAACATTATATGGAAGAGGGCTGTTCGCCCCCCTCATTGCATAAAATTTATTTAAATAAAAATATATCCATCTGTTATTATCCCTACTTTATTTCCTCCTAAACCCAAAATGAACCCCATAATCCGCGGGCCAAGATTTCCCAGCATCGTCCTTCTTCCTATTAGGCCCCCAATCAACCCCATAATCCTGGAGACCGGGCGTACCAAAATCAATCTTGGGCAAAGGTTTCTCACTAGGATCCACACTCTCATCCATGATCCAAGAATTATCACTATAAGATTTCCTACTAGGCGCCCGATACGCCGCCCCCTTATTCAACTTATCGACAATTTTGACACTAACGGAGCCCTTCCCCTTAGCGGGTCTTGAATTGGGAACATAATTGGGATCAAAAATTGAGGGAACCTCCCTCCATTCATTGGTGGGTGGATTCGGATATGTGGGGGATGGCTCGATGATGGCCCCCTGAGGGATGGAGCCAATACTCTTCCCATAATCTGCATCTCTGGGAACAGACACGTTCTCAGTATTCCGATGCCAACCCCAATCACCTGAAGCAGTATCATGAGCTACAGATGGCCTCCTTATTGAGGTTGCTTGGGAGGAGGGAAGCAGGGACATTGCGGAAAACAATCCCCCCAACGATAACAACAACGACCTGCGAATAAACTTTGCCCTTATTTTCATAGTAAAAATAGTACCTCCTTAGAAATAATGGTAACTAAAGTCCATTTGAATTTTCCATAATAACATTCACATACAAATGTAACATACTTTATCCATTATGTGAATACCTCCTCGTACGCATTCCGGATCCCGACACGTTTGCCTATCACCTCGGGGGCCGAATCAAAGTATGTACCCTCCTCTCCTTATCATAGATAGCAACGACATAGTCACAACGACATAGTCACTGTGGCTTCCTCTTGGGTTACCCCCAAAATACGAGAGAAATCGGTTCGCATAAGAAAATCAAATACCTGTGATCCCACCTTGCTCATCTCATCCCAACACCTTCATACACAACCGCTTCCATGAGTTTTCTGAGCCCGAAAGCCCAATTTATAAGCACAGCCCCCCAAAACCGCTTTGACATCATACCCACAAAATGGCTTCTGTTTCTCCTCAGCGGAACCCTAAAATTTAGCAATCCACATTTCCATCCTCGCTCCCCAGGAAAGCCGCAATCGTCTAGTGCTCCTTGGGATGAAAAGATATGGAAAACCACTTCCACATCTACAACTAGGGAAAGCACACCTGCTCCTGCAATGTTCCAATGTCTTGAAGGGCCCGTTCAGAAAAAGCAACGATCCGCTCCCTCTTGTTGGATATCGAACGGGGAAGGGGTGGAAGGAGACCAAAATTGGCATTCATGGGTTGAAAATGCTCCTTATCAGCATTGGATATGTAATGAGCCAGGCTTCCTATCACAGTTGTCGATGGAGGAACAAAGGGAGCACGACCCTGTGCCATGCGGGCAGCCTGAATACCCGCTAACAATCCCGAAGCAGCAGATTCTACATACCCTTCTACACCTGTAAGTTGTCCTGCAAAGAATAATGTCGGTCGTACTCGCAATTGATACGTTGGCTCAAGCAGGGCGGGTGAACAGAGGAAGGTATTGCGATGTACTACCCCATAGCGAACGAACTCCGCCCCCGCTAGGGCAGGAACCATTCGAAACACGCGTCTTTGCTCCCCCCACTTCAAACGGGTCTGGAATCCCACTAAGTTGAACAGCGTGGCCGCTTGGTTATCCTGTCGTAGTTGCACCACAGCAAAGGGCTGCTTCCCCGTTCTAGGATCTACCAAACCCACTGGCTTCAGAGGGCCAAACAACAATGTTTTGGGACCCCTTCCTGCTAGGATTTCGACAGGCAAACATCCTTCGAAATAGGTAGTCCCTTTGGTAGTCCCTTTGAAATTTTCAAATTTCTTTGGTTCCACCACCTCCGCCATCAGAAGAGCCTCCTGGAAAGCAGCAAATTCCCCTTCACTCATGGGACAATTCACATAATCCGCCTTCCCACGGCCGTAACGGGACGCCATAAAGGATTGATCCCCATCAATACTCTCCTGCGTTACAATGGGGGCCGCTGCATCATAGAAGGATAAATAATCCTCCCCCGTCAATCGACGAACCTGTTCCGCCAGCGAATCGCTTGTCAGAGGACCCGTAGCCACGACAACCAGTCCCTCCTCAGGAAGAGAGGTCAGCTCCTGCCGTTTCACCTCAATCAGGGGGTGGCTACATAGGGTCTCCGTTACACAACCTGTGAATTGATCCCGATCAACGGCAAGCGCCGATCCAGCAGGTACAGAGGCTCGATCGGCCGCCCGTAGAATAAGGGAATCCAATCGCCGCATTTCCTCCTTGAGAATACCCACGGCATTTTGCAAGGCGTTGGAACGCAATGAATTGCTACATACCAACTCAGCAAAGCGATCCGTATGATGCGCAGGAGTTTGTTTATGAGGACGCATTTCATAGAGTCGCACCTTAACACCACACCGGGCCAACTGATAAGATGCTTCACTCCCAGCAAGACCTGCCCCAACTACTGTCACTATGGACACAGATATACACCTCTTTACTCTTATAGTTCCTGTATAGTTCCTGGAGACAAGACCGGAAAAGGAGTGGGCAAACTCATATGCATGTTTCCACAGCTATCCAGCGGGAGTTCTCACTGCAATCCCTCTATGAACCGACAAAGTTAAAATGAAAATAAAATGAAAATAAAATGAAAAAGTACCAATACCCCTCCGTCATGCTCTGACAACATGAACAAGAGTGCTTCCTTGGTTTTTCCCAAAGCGCAACCCACACTCTGGGTAGCAATCCTATTCATAAAAGGTCCTCTCTTTTTTGCTTTTTCCTTCTACGACCCCCCTCCACAAATAGGACACCCATAGCCATGGGCAGTTTTCACAGGGATTACGTTTCTCGTTAGAAATCTCATCTTTCAACTCAACCAATTCTCTTCCTGCTACCCCAAGTTCTCCATGAAGCTGTTGTACCGCCTACCATAGCTCTTTCGGACCCCAAAGGTCCAACTCGGCAGTCGGCCCCTCCTTGCCACAATCGTCTCGACATCCTACCCACAGAATGATTCCCGTTTCCCCTCACCTAAAATTTAGCAACAAACGGTTCACCCTACCCCTTAGGAAAATGGAAAACTACTTCAACACCTACAACTAAGAAAAGCACACTTGCTCCTGCAATTTTCCAATGTCTTGAAGAGCCCGCTCAGAAAAAGCAGCGATCCGCTCCCTCTTGTTGGATATCGAATAAGGAAGCGGTGGGAGGAGACCAAAATTGGCATTCATGGGTTGAAAATGCTCCTCATCGGCATTGGATATGTAATGGGCCAGGCTCCCCATAACGGTTGTCAATGGAGGAACCATGGGGGCCCGACCTTGTGCCATACGGGCAGCCTGAATACCTGCTAACAATCCTGAAGCAGCAGATTCCACATACCCATCTACACCCGTAAGTTGTCCTGCAAAGAATAAAGCCGGTCGTACCCGTAATTGATACGTTGGCTCAAGCAGGGCGGGTGAACAGAGGAAGGTATTACGATGTACTACCCCATAGCGAGCGAACTCCGCCTCCGCTAGGGCAGGAACCATTCGAAACACGCGTCTCTGCTCCCCCCACCTCAAACGGGTCTGGAATCCCACCAAGTTGAACAGCGTGGCCGCCTGGTGATCCTGTCGTAGTTGCACTACAGCAAAGGGTTGCCTCCCTGTTCTAGGATCTACCAAACCCACTGACTTCATGGGGCCAGACAACAATGTTTTGGAGTCTCGGCCTGCTAGGATTTCGACAGGCAAACAGTCCTCGAAATTTTCAAATTCCTCCGGTTCCACCACCTCCGCCATCATAAGGGCCTCCCGAAAAGCAGTAAATTCCTCCTCACTCATGGGACAATGAACGTAATTTGCCTCCCTATGATTGTAACAGGATTCCATAATGAAAGATTGGTCCCAATCAATACTCTCCTGTGTTACAAGGGGGGTCGCTGCATCATAAAAGGATAAATAACCTTCCCCTATCCACTGGCAAACCTGTGCTGCTAGCAAATCGCTTGTCAGGGGACCTGTAGCCACAACAACCAACCCCTCCTCAGGCAAGGAAGTCAGTTCCTGCCGTCTCACCTCGATCAGGGGGTGGCTGCATAAGGTTTCCGTTACATAATCTGTAAATAATGGCTCACGGTCAGCGGCTAATGACGATCCAGCAGATACAAAAGCCCGATCGGCCGCCTGTAAAATAAGGGAATCCAATCGCCGCATTTCCTCCTTGAGAATACCCACGGCATTTTGCGATTCGTCGGAACGTAATGAATTGCTACATACCAACGAATTGCTGCTACACACCAACTCAGCAAATCGATCCGTGCGGTGCACAGGAGTTCGTTTATGGGGACGCATTTCATAGAGCCGCACCTTGACACCACACCGAGCCAACTGATAAGCCGCTTCACTCCCAGCAAGACCTGCCCCAACCACCGTCACTATGGACACAGATATACACACTCCCCCTCTTTACTTCTATAGTTCCTGGAAACAAGATTGAGAGAGAAGTAAGCAAACCCATATGCACATTTCACAGCTATCCAGCGAGATCCCCCGCTACAACCCCCCTACAAACGGATGAAAGTAAAACAAAAAATTACAAAGATTCCTTTACCTGGTAACTACACTCCGCTCTGATACAACTCAGGGACAGAAATTTTTTGGTACGCTTTTCCACCATCATTCCCTGACAACGTGGACAAGGGCGTCTGCTTGGTTTTTCCCAAGATGTATACTCACATTCTGGGTAGCGGTCACATCCATAAAAGGTCCTCTTTTTTTTGCTTTTCCTTTCTACAATCCCCCCCTTTTCGCAAATCGGACACTGGACACCCATAGACTTGGCAATCGTTCGTGTGTTGCGACATTCCGGAAAACCCGAACAGGCCAAAAACTTCCCATAACGGCCAAATTTGTACACCATGGGTAGTTCACAAAGATTACATTTCTCGTCGGAAATCTCATCCTCCAACTCAACCGATTCCATTTCCCTTTCTGCTACCCCCAGTTTTCCATGAAAGGGATGATAAAAACTATCGAGGATGGAAACCCAGTTCTCCTTACCAGACTCCACCCGATCCAATTCGCTTTCCATCTGGGCCGTGAACTCTACATTGATGATTTCAGGGAAAAATCGCTCGATCATAGTCACAACAATCTCGCCCAATTCCGAAGGGAAAAAACGCTTCTCCTCTAGTTGTACATATCCGCGTTTCTGGATTGTTTCCAATGTGGGGGCATACGTACTTGGACGCCCAATCCCCTTTTCTTCCAGTGCACGAACCAGGCGGGATTCTGTATAGCGGGGCGGTGGTTGCGTAAAATGTTGCTTTGGTTCTATTCCCTTTACCCCCAAGACCTGCCCTTTTTCCAGCGGTGGTAGAAAAGTCTCCTTCTCCTCACTTGCATCATCACTGCTTTCTACGTACACACGCATAAAACCCAAAAAGTTGATTTTGGACCCCGTAGCCCGAAACCAAACGTCACCCGCATAAATATCACAGGCCACGGCATCCAACACAGCATGAGACATCTGTGAGGCCACAAAACGTTCCCAAATCAAACGGTACAACCGCATCTGATCACGAGTCAGATGCGGTCGCAGCTCACTGGGGGTCCGTAGCACCGAAGTAGGTCGCACCGCTTCATGCGCATCCTGGGCCCCAATACGTTGCTTATCAACCCGAGGCTTAGGGGGTATGTACTCCTTACCATAGGTAGCAACAATATAATCACTGGCTTCCTCTTGGGCTACCCTCGAAATGCGCGGAGAATCGGTCCGCATATAGGTGATCAGACCCGTTGATCCTTCCTTACCAATCTCAACGCCTTCATATAGCTGTTGGGCCACTGCCATAGTTTTCTGGGCCCGAAAACCCAACCTGCGCGCAGCCTCCTGTTGGAGAGTACTCGTAATGAAAGGGGGTGCAGGGTTCCGCTTTCGTTGACTCGTAACAACAGAGTGAACAAGGAACGGTTGATTCTCCATTCTTGCCAAAACCGCCTTGGCATCCTCCTCACAGGATAGCTCCTGCTTATCCTTGCCAATACCTTGGAACTTAGCAAGAAATTCCTTACCCCCGCTCTCCAGGGAAGCCGTAATCGTCCAATACTCCTTGGGCTGAAAAATACGAATCTCTTGTTCGCGATCCAAAATGATCTTAACGGCTACGGATTGCACACGACCCGCGCTCAGGCCACGCCGAACCGATTTCCAGAGAAGTGGACTGATACCATACCCCACCAACCGATCTAGGATACGACGCGCCTGCTGTGCATTCACTAAATTCATATTGATGGGCCGTGGTCGATCAAAAGCCTCCTTGATCGCCTGTTTGGTGATTTCATGAAACACGACCCGGCAATTTTCATCAGGGGACAACCGCAAACTATGTGCTAAGTGCCAGGCAATCGCCTCGCCCTCCCTATCCGGGTCAGCCGCAAGATAGATACGCTTCACCTTCCTACGCGCATCCCGTAATTTACGGAGAACGTCCCCCTTACCACGTACAGTAATATACTTAGGCTGAAAAGATTGTCCCACATCAACACCCAACTGACTCTTAGGTAGATCACGAACGTGACCCATAGAAGCTCTCACAATGAACCGTTTCCCTAGATATCTGCTGATTGTTTTTGCTTTAGCAGGGGATTCCACTATGACAAGTGTATCAGCCATACCTCACCAAAGTCCTCCCTCTGCGGTACCAAGAAACCGCTGTTCATAACCCACTTCACCCCCCCATCCTAAGTCATCGGGAGGATGTACGCAAGGCGTTTTCCCTGACACGGGGGTGGCAAACAGGAGAAACAAAAAAATCGACGGAAATGCCAGAACTCCTAGGACAGTACCCCCTGGCAACGACCGAGTAAACCGCGCTCTCTCAAGGTATCCTCCATCGTTCGTCCAATCATAGCTGGGGTGGGTGCTATCATGACCCCGGATTCCTTAAGGACAGCTATCTTCGCTGCCGCCGTATCCTCCCCACCAGAAACAATGGCGCCAGCATGCCCCATACGCTTTCCGGGCGGTGCCGTCTGTCCGCCGATGAAGCCGACCACGGGTTTCTTCATATGCTGCCGGATCCATGTTGCCGCTTCTGCTTCGTCGGACCCACCAATCTCCCCGATGAGCACAACGGCTTCCGTATCGAGATCCGCCTCGAAAGCCATCAAGCAATCGATGAAACGTGTACCGATGAGAGGATCCCCCCCAATTCCGACCGCTGTGGACTGACCAATTCCCAACTGTGTTAGCTGGTGAACCGCCTCATAAGTCAATGTACCACTCCGTGAAACAACACCAACACGTCCCGGGGTATGAATGTAACCAGGCATGATCCCCAACTTGCAGGCACCTGGTGTGATGACACCAGGACAATTAGGACCGATAAGCCGTGTGGCACTTTTCCTGAGATGCTGGCAAACCCGTACCATATCAAGCACAGGAATGCCCTCCGTGATACAAACAACGAGGGGAATCTCCGCATCGGCTGCTTCCAAAATAGCATCAGCTGCAAAAGGGGGGGGAACATAAATAATGCTAGCCGTTGGTTTGGTAGCTACCATGGCTTCCTTCATGGTATGAAAAATCGGAATGCCACCCTTCTCCTGTCCCCCTTTACCCGGCGTAACACCGGCAACCACTTTGGTACCATAGGCCACCGACTGCTCCGTGTGAAACCAACCCGCTTCCCCTGTCATGCCCTGTACAACGACACGCGTTGAAGAATCTACCCAAATACTCATGCTTTGTTCCCCCGTTTTGTACCGTCTGGCGTCCGACTCCCCTTGGCCGCCTGGACGGCTAGTTTGGCACCTTCATCCATTGAGGTGGCCGTGACAATAGGCAATTGGGTAGCTTGTAGAATCGCAAGGCCCTCCTTTACGCGTGTTCCCTCCAGGCGGACGATGAGGGGGCAGAGACGGGATACCTTGGCTGCTGCCTGTATAATACCCTCTGCTAAAATATCACAACGGACAATACCACCAAAGATATTGATGAACACCGCTTGCACCCGTTGATCCATCATCAAAATTTCGAAAGCCGCTGCAATGCGTTCTGTGGTAGCACCGCCCCCTACATCGAGAAAGTTAGCAGGTTCGCCACCAAAATGGTGCAAAATATCCATGGTTGCCATGGCCAAACCAGCACCATTCACCATGCAACCAATACTCCCCTCTAAAGCTACGTAACTGAGATCCTGTTCCCGTGCCTTCCGTTCACGTTCATCTTCCTCATTGGAATCCCGCATCCCAAGCACGTCAGGATGACGAAACAATGCGCTTTCATCCAGAATCATCTTACCATCCAGAGCCCAAATTTCATCCTGTCGGGTAACCACCAAAGGATTTACTTCTAGAAGCGAACAATCCTTGCCAGCAAAGAGTTCATAGAGTTGGTGAAGAACCTTAGTGGTTGTGCGCATTTGTGCGGCAGGCACCCCCAATGCATAGGCAATCCTCCGCGCCTGAAAGGGCTGTAAACCGAAGGCAGGATCTAGAAATTCGCGATGAATGGACTCCGGACGAGTAGCAGCAATTTCTTCAATATCCCCCCCCCCCTTCAGCACAGGCTATACAGGCAATTCGCTGGCTGGAGCGATCGACAAGGAAACTTACATAATGCTCGCTAGCAATGGAACAGCTCTCCTCAATCAGCAGCGAATGCACAAGGCTACCCTTAGGTCCCGTTTGCGGCGTTACCAATCGACTCTCTAACAAATTCTCCGCATGACGTTCTACTGCGTTCAAATCACCGGCCAACTGAACTCCGCCCGCTTTGCCCCGGCCACCAGCATGAATTTGCGCCTTTACTACCCATCCATTACTTTTTATTCCCTTTGCCAGCGTAACCGCCTCTTTGACGGAATGGACTACACCACCCCGTGGAACGGGAATATGATAGAGATCAAACAGTGATTTAGCTTGATGCTCATGAATTTTCAAGAAATATTCCACCTTTTTTCTATTACTGCAGTGTCTTCATGGCAGACATTCCCGTGGCAATGAATAACTCTTTAAAAAATTCCTAACCCACGTATCACGGCAGATATACCAAAAATAGCTAGAAATAAACCGCCTGTCACAGAAGAAGCGACAAGAAACTGCAGAAGATCACTCTCTCCCTCGGCGCGCATGTCTTCCTCTTCCGCGGGGTCAGTTTGAACCCCTGTGTCCTTACCCCTATCGGAGTGGACCCATCGCCGATTCCCATTGAATGAGTCGGATTGCTCTATCATAGACACCATCCCCTTCCACCAGAACCCACGGATCCTCCGTTGCGTACCGCTTTCCCAACAAACGTTCTATCCTCCCTCATGACCCAATTAGCAAATGCACATCCTAACAACAGAACAACCCCACCCATAAGTCCATAGGATAATTCAAGAACCAGAGATGTTTTCGCCCTCATCATTCTAGCAAGCGATGTCGAAAAAGCCAAAGGCAAAAACAACAACCCCCCACACCAGGCAATCCCCCTTGCAAATGTTGCAATGTGCCTCTACAATGGGAGCAAAGGGTGGGGGAGGATTTTTTGGTACCTCTACGAAAACCTGTACAGGAGGCAAGATCATGGGTGACGAAAAGGAAAACGTGCATACATGGGTCGACAAGGAGACTTGTATTGCGTGTGGAGCATGTGGTGCAGCGGCCCCTGATGTATATGATTATGACCCAGACGGCATAGCTTTTGTGCACCCAGACAACAACACGGGTAAGTTTGTTGTACCCGATGAACTTATGGATTCAGTACGTGACGCACAAGAAGGTTGCCCTACGGACTCCATCAAAGTGGGAAGTAAAGACTACATCCAGGATTTTATCAAAAAGTCTGGGGAATAGCCACGGTTCGTGTTCGTGGTATCCTATGGAACAGGGTTTTTTGGTAAAAAAATAGTCCTCCTCCTTCCCTGACAACAGACGACAGCGGGACAGGATCTCTATGGGGAACACCCCCCTATGACGGTCATACCCTGCGGATTCTAAACTGTTCCCTCCCGATCAGGGGACAGTTTTTTCCCCTGTGCTTTTACATAAAGTTTATGAAGAAACAAAAAATGCGTCACCATGGTAGGGGCATAGGGCGTGTCGAAAGCATGGATAGTACTTGACCCGTCCTCTGGATACGCCCGCTTTGGTTCTGGTATTTGCTATCGCACAATCATAACACATTATTTTCTAACCAATACATGCGATAGGTACCTTTATTTTAGTGGATCGACATACTCAATGAAAAAATTCAGATTGGGTTTTCGGGTATTTTAGGGATCCCGCTGGGGACTTTTGCAGTCCTACCGCCCGGAAGACCGCTCACCCTCTTACCGTCCATTCTTTGGAAGAAAAGGAGTTTATGAGTCCTATGACCCCTTCGTTGATCGTTGATGCCTTCATTGAAATCCCCACGGGATCACAAAACAAGTACGAGTACCAACCGGAGGACGGAACCCTCCGGTTGGACCGGGTCCTACATTCACCCATGCACTACCCTGCCGAATACGGCTTCATACCCGGTACATTGGCGGAGGATGGTGATCCATTGGATATACTCGTTATGGTCACCAGTCCCACATTCCCAGGATGCCAAATCCGTAGCCGAATTGTGGGTGTCTTACACATGCGCGACGAAAAGGGAAAAGATGAAAAGCTGCTGGGTGTGCCCGTCCACGACCCTCGTTTTGAGGGGATTCGCGCCCTATCCCATGTTCCTAAACACATCTGCAGGGAAATAGAGCACTTTTTTCAGGTGTATAAGGACCTAGAAGGAAAAATGACTTACATGGATGGATGGGAGGATGCCACATCTGCCACCCATCTTTATGAGGCATGCAGAGGACGCTTTAAGGAAAAAAATGCACCCTAGAGGATAACACCCCCCCTAGAACGAGAGAACGGAGGGAGTATGCGATACGTCTGGCGGAAAACATAGGGTACCCCTCACTATGAAAGGGGGAGAGCCTTGCTTCCGGATCATGGGATTGTCAGAAAAATATCCTGCTGTTGTGATGGGAACATAGGGTTGGGATGAGGGAGGGATGCTTAAGAAATAGTAAAATAATCGCGGAAAGAAAGGAATAGGGTTCGCTATAGAAAAACGCTGGTGTAGGAACACAACCAACCCCCTGGAACAGGGGGGGGTCATGCGATGTGGCTTTGGTAAGAGAGGTAGGGTATCTCTATTGTAGAAGCGGGGGCTTCGATTCTGGACCACACGGTTGCTGGAAAATCCCCTGTTGTTGTGGTTGGACCATGGGGTTGGAATAAGGGGGGGGTCCATAAGCAATAGGATACCCAGCCGCAGAGGCAGAGAACTGTTGCCCACCGTAAGAGGACTGCTGAGGTGCCCCCCAAGATGGTGACTGGGAACCATATGCCTGTTGTGGATACTGTGGATGACCAAATTGTGAATACGGCTGTATACCGTAGGAAGGGGGGGAAACCATACCACCCGCACTGCACGAGGGACCGGGGGTAGAAGGACTAAAGGATTGTTGCGCCTGCTGCTGCGGATTCCATGATTGCTGTTGGGGGGGTTGTGGTTGTAAACCCCAAGGTTGTGATTGCGGTGGCTGGGGTTGTTGTGGTTGAATTTGGGGACCTGAAACCGACAGTTGTCCTAATTCCATCTGGCAATTCCTCACAATCTGATTGAGTTGCTGAATCAATTGGACGTTCGTTGATTCCTGTTGTTGCTTTCGTTGTGTCGTTTGAAAGTTGATTTGTTCCCGCTGCTGTAATTGTTGAATAATCGTTTGCAACTGGGTAAGGTTAGCACATACACGCGAAACAGCATTCTTGACCTGCGAATAGGGCATAAAACGAAGTACCCCCCCTCCTTTGCCAATTGTGACGCGAACCCACCGAAAAGCGGGCACAGAATCTATTGTGATGCAGACAGACCCGATTCATACCTCATCCACATGATTTTTCCAAGAAACCAAAGAAGCCAAAAATCAGGTGTTGATAGCTAGGTGGGAAGGGGACATCCACAATAGGAATTTTTACTTGTCCTAAATTTCTATACCATAGGACTCCATTGTGTGGGTTGATGGCCTACCGACGACTGTGGTGGTACAGGGTACGGAACAGCCGCAGACCACGGTTGTTGCCTGCCATAGTAGGCATCGGACAACTTCTGTCTTCCATAGGCATTGGGATCATACCCAGGACCCACCCGCTGTTTCCCATAGGCATCACTATATTCCCAACCTGGTGGTTGCCTCCCCGGGGGATATCCCCATCCCAACTGTCGACCTCCATAGATAGTATAAACACCGGGATGGTTTGATTCGTAGACCAACTGGGAATTACAAGATGACGAATGCATTGGTCGCGTGGGTATGAAATTACCAATCTCCTGCTGACAACTCTGAACTAACTGTTCTGCCTGACGTGCCAATTTCATTGTGCTGGCTTCGTACTGTTGTTTTTCCTGTGTAGTTTGGTGGCTATAGGCCTCATATTGCGCAAGATGTTGGACCAAAATTTGTAATTTCTCCAAATTAGCTACCATACGTATTACCTGTGGAAACATCGAAATCTGAGGTAGGATAGCGGACGCTTGGGAAACTTCCAGCTGACAATCGCGTATATGCTGGCCCAAACGTTGGACAAGCTGTACACTTTGCGATTCGTTTTCTTCCTTTTGTTGTGTAGTACGTTGGTTGGTTTGCTCATACTGCTGCAGTTGTCGTACATTAGTCATGATTTGCTCAATATTTTCATTCAGTCGGGAAAATGCAGGATAACACTGCATACGCAACCATCGCCCCCTCGGAGTTTATCGATCACTGTGGGAATTCCTCCTAACGAAATGCTATGTTGGACATTCCAAACGGACGAAACAACATCCTGTCTATCATCGACAGACGAATCCGATGAGATGGAAAATCCCCATTGCTGTTACTAAACGGAAGAGGTGGCAAGCTGAGGGGAAAAACACTGTTGCTGGGAAGAATTAGGATAGGAATCTTGTCCATGGGAAGCACTGTATGCATAGTGATAAGGAAAAAATGAAGGAGCTACGGTCGGCTCGACAGGGAAGAACGAACGAACTGCAGCACGATGCGCCATATGACACGCAATTTGATTGATCTCCTGCTGGCAATTTCGTACATATTGTCCCAGTTGCTGAACGAGATGCACACAAGTCGATTCCCTCTGTTCTTTATGCTGTGTCGTTTGTTGGTTGGACTGTTCCATTTGCTGTAATCGTTGGGAAATTACCTGAATCTGCCCCAGATGGGCGTTCAGGCGGGCCGCAATTGCGGAACAGGCGTAAAGAGATGGGGGATACATCGTTGAACCACTCCTCTTCTCAATTTCCATTGCTGGGTAAAAGAATAGACAGTCTTACACGCCATTATAGGGTAAATTTCAATCCCTTATACGTAAGGAATACCGTGTTTTAACTATCTGTTCCCCACTGTATAACATCGATTTACTTAATAATCAATAATGTTCCTTTTTGTAAAATTTTATAAATGGCACTATCCCTGTAGGCGTAAGGTCAAGGAACACAGGTTTAAGCCAAAACCAGACCCCAAGGGGAAGGGTCGCCAATATTTTTTTCTGGACCCGGATTCCCTACCTGAAAATAGGTTCCTGCTATGAAGTAATGAAATTGGCGGTCGGTATGAAGGACCCCGAATGGGAAGTAAGGTGGCAGCGCTAGATTGGAATTTTTAACTGGTCGTCGATCTCACATCACCCTGGGATAGGGGATTAGCCCAAAAATTGTATTGTGAGGAATCCAATTTGTAGAAATTCTCGATTGGGAAAAGTTTCCTCAGATAGTACCCCTGAATTTGTGTAACGAACCCCTTTTCCTATGTTGATTTTTCTGTTACAATGGTTCTCAAAATAGTGTTTCCTTGTGCATTGCCGGGGTGGCGGAACTGGTAGACGCACAGGACTTAAAATCCTGCGATCGTTTCGATCGTGTCGGTTCGATTCCGACCCTCGGCATTTCGTTTGTTAGTGTGTTGTTCGTATCCCATATGCTGGACACAAATCATGGGGCTCGTTTGATCCATGGATCGGTGGAATATTTTTAGCTGTACCGAGTCCCCCGCCTTACCGAATCATTATGGTAAAATCACCGGGGGATCTCAATTAGGTACGTAATACAATGAAATCACCAGATCTGATGCAAAAGCAAAATTGCCCCGCTGTTCCCTGTTTACCTATTGGTTTTCTATTTTTAGAAAATTTTGTTGAATGGATATGCAAAGAATAAATTGGCGGATAAAAAAAGGATCTTGGCCGTATATCGGACCTGGGGGTTCAGTCCCAGGGGTGAGGTTGGACCATGGTTCGATAGGTCCAATGCACCGTGGTAGGTTTCTATGTTTATATCTGCCGATTCCACGGCGATTTCGGTGGTTCAACAAAAAATAACCAGTCGTACGAAATTTTCAGGTGCAGTCCCCCAGAAAGGGGTACCTTTCCACCCCAAAGCACTTACGCCGGAAATACTCAAAAATACTGTAATATTCTAATAAGTTTGATATATTTTTTCGCAGTAGCACCGTGTGTCAAGAAGTCGTTCAAGAGATGAAGGTTGCTCGGCCCTTCGTAACCGGCTGGTAGGTAGCAGGTTACAAACCGCATAGTGCTGCTGGGGTCAAATGCCCTGGTTGTGAGCGATCTAGGAAAAGGCAGGGCATGACCCTGTCAGGTGGGAATCGGGGAGATCAGCGAAAGCGAACCGTTCAAAGACGCATCGAAAAGCGCAGTCCATGTCAAAACCGAGGTGGGGTGCTAACGTCGGGATGAACCGTGGGGGATGACCTATCTTCTGCCCCGGTGGCATGCGGTGTATAGGCGGGATGAACCCGATGTAGGCTCTTGATCGGAACTTGAGAGATCGTCGTACGGCGTCTGGCTGTCGCCAGATGGAAAAAGACCGAGGATAAAACCGAGGTTCCGTGCACGAAGTCGGATCAGCTCATAGTAGTGAGGAAGCTTCTGTAATGGAAGTGGAGCGAAGGGGCTGACTCATTCTGCGAAGGACAGTTAGATGAGAACTTTAGTGGGGAATCCACGGAAGGAGATCAAACGACAATTTTAGTAGGAGATCCACTAGAGGAGGTCACTGGAACCTCGAAGCAACATCCTCATAATCGAAGTAGGACCTAAAGGGTCTGAAGATTGGGATGGGATGAGAAGAGCCGGTCGACATCTGCCTAGATTTGGATTCTCTCCCACCATTGCTCTTTACCCCAGCAACACTAGGCGGTTTGTAACCTGCTACCTATCAGCCGGTTACGAAGGGCCGAGCAACCTTCATCTCTTGAACAACTTCTTGACACACGATGCATCCTCGAACGGTTTCGTTGAGCTCCCTAATCCCCACCGAACGAGGATTTCAGACCCCCGCCTTTGCCTAAACCGATCACCCCCCGGGACGTTTCTACAGCGTTGGATAGTTGGAATCCTTTCTGCCCGAAGGGCCGTTTACAACCTCCATTGCTTACATAGCTCACTTGACACACGTTTGGGGGGATTTTTTATAGAAAAGTAGTAAATAATACTGAGGACCAGGAACATCTGGAAAGATCCCATGTTGTAATGCTTTGCTTGGCATATAATGACTTAAAGTTGAAATTAAATATAAATTTTCTCCATACCAAGGGAGGATACGAATGTAGATATGGAATTCATCATAGAAATGAAAGAAATGATAGAAAATATTATAAAAAATATTGCGGAATCGACTCCTCTCCTGGCTTCATTTTTGGCGGGTATAATCTTCTTTTTCTCTGGTTGCTTTTTTCCCTTATATCCCACCTATTTGGCCTATATAACAGGTATATCCGTAACTTCCCTCCGGGAAGGAAAAAAGACCTGGGCCGTCTCCCGTGCTCTGGTCATGCACAGTCTCTGTTTCGTGGCGGGTGTATCCTTGATATTTTATATACTTGGATTTGGGACAAGTGCCGCCGGTTCCTGGTTCAGCACTTTTTGGAGCAACCAACAGGGTACCCTGCGCATCATAGGTGGTGTCGTCCTGATCCTTGCAGGTCTTATTATGGCGGGGGTATTCCAGCCCACATGGTTGCTCCGCATGCAACGACACGTTGATATTCCCAACAGACCTGTGGGCTACATAAGTTCCTTCCTCATCGGTCTGGGTCTTGTTTCCGGTTTGTCCCCCTGTTTTATGGTCGCAATGGGTCCGATATTTACCTTCATGGACCGGGAACCTGATCAAATATTCAACTGCATGACCTTGTTGTCCCTGGGTTTTGGTACTCCCTTCCTACTGTTTTCCTTTTTCCTGGGCTGGATGAAGTTTCTCGTTCGTTATACACGAATGATACAGACCATAGGTGGTTCTATCATGGTGTTCCTTGGATTGTTGCTGATTGTAGGTAAGTTGCATGTTTTAAATTATTAAATATTTTATTTTTTATCCAATAATCCCCTTCGAGATCGATGTACCCAATAGCCCTCTCGGGAACCAGATATGGTGCCTCCCCGATTCCATATGGTAAATGGGGAGGCACGCAACCCCCTACCCGAACGCAGCTGTATTTAAACTGTATTTAAATAGTAATAATTTTAAAATAAATTAAAAGACGGATTAAATAAGGCTTACATATAGCATGAATTTATTAATATATAGAATGTTATGATTATATAGAAGCAAAACCGGAAGGTAAGATAGGGGAGGGCCTAAATGGCCAACCAGTGCCGTCCATACTTTTGACCCAACACCCATAAGAGCCGCATAATGCGAGAGTATTACGTGTGGTTTTGTGAGAGGGTTGGCTGAGATGCTAGCCCTACTCGACGTGAGAGACTCAGCTGAAATGATAGGCTTACTCTCGACATTTAAAACGCATTACGAACAAAGCTCGCTACTATCCTGATGACAGGGCCGCTTATCGGATATCCACCCTCTTCTGTCTCCGTGATCACCAAAAACGGCAGGGAACAACGGACCAGAAGATAGCATGAACCATAGGGAGGCTCTTGGCCAAACTTCGGACCTGGGGGTTCAGTCTCAGGAGTGAGGGCTGAACCATGGTTCGATAGATCAAATGCATCGTGGTAGGTTTCTGTGTTTATATCTGCCTAGATTCGGATTCCCTCCCCCTGTATTCCAAAGTATTCTTGTGGGAACACAGTAGGACATATACGTTGTTTTTATAAAATTTAAGTTTTATATGTTATAATAATTGGCAACTCACCCTCTATCAGGGAATAAGGGGTTGTCGAGATGAAAACAGAACTAGATTTCCCAAGGCCCCCCTTTTCGGACGAAGTGAAAATCATGAAAATAGAGAAATTAGGGCCCACAGGATCAGATAAAATGAGAATTCGTTATATCCTAAAGTCCATTGTCAACCGTCCATCCCCGGGAATCAGGTGTTCCTGTGAGGATTTGGGAAATTTGGGACAAAAATTTGTGAAAGCGGGACTCGACAAGAAACGGAAAATAAAACACGGCATCCTTGGCTTATGGGAAATTGAATCCGTTATGAAACCCCAACGATGGAGATGTACCTACTGCGAGGACAAATTCAACCATGTGTATGCATTTGTTGGGAAAGGGAAAAAATATGCAGATTTTTGTAGGGAAATGTTCTCATCAACGGCAATACTATCTTCAGCAGCGAAAGCAGCAAGGTTACATGGAATACCGGTGAGAACAGGTTATACCCTATTTTTTGATGAATTTCTTCCTAGAAAGAGAAAAGAACTCGAGGAAAAGGCCATTAGGCAGGCCAGGGAACAGGGACGTTGTTTGACCATCGGTATAGATGATACATCGACAAGGAAAGGTAAGAACTACGCAAGCTATATCTATGATACAAAACTTGGGTCTGTATTGGCTGTGATAAAAGGCCGAAAATATGAGGAACTTATGGACTACCAGAGGCAAAATCACCACCTACATGAACTTGATCCAGCGGTTATTGCCATGGACCGAGCCCCTACCTATACTAAGTTTGCTCTATCGGAATTCCCTAACGCGCTTATTGTGTTTGATCGCTTTCACATCATCAAGAATATAAGGGATCTTACCTTACACCCCCCTCTGAAAGTCACTCTTAGGGATAAGCAATTTGCCCCCACCATAAAGGAATTGTTACTTGACCTACTATGGAAAAATTATCGGGAGGAACTTTCCGATCAAGAGAGGAATATTCTTAATGAATTACTTAGTTGTTCAGAAAAATTAAAGAATAAGTATGAATATATTACAGATTTGTTATCATTTTACAAGAAAAAAGAGAAATTCTTCCCCCGTGATTTCTTTGTTTTCCGCTGGCATTTGTCTTGTCATCTGCACTGGGAATGGGTGGACTGTATGTATAAGGAACTCGAAAATGGGAAATATCTGTCCAGGATCAAAGGGTTCGTAAAGGACGCCCTGAAGAAAAAACACAGAGGGTTACTTCCCGAATCCAAGAGGCTACTCCTGGAAAAAATATTTCATCTTGCAGATTGGCATAAACTTGGGGAAGCCTACGAATTTATAGAGGATGTCGGAAAATGGTATGACACCGATTATCCCACTTTTACCGAGGCTTACAATAATCTGCACGCTCTCATCGGGGAAGGATTACAGCACGACCACAAGAACATTAGAAAAGGTGCAGAGAGCCTACAGAGGGGGCAACAGTCCATTGCAAATTACCATCGAGGAGACAAGGCTACCAATGCTCTTATAGAGGGAAAGAACTGTGCCACCAAGCTTGACTTTCGCCAACGTTTTGGGGTTCGGATTTGGAGGAACTATGAGAACCTTGCTATCGTATGTCGCAATAGCCACCTGGAAAACGATCAGGGGGTAAATTGCCGGAATGTTTCATAATATTAATATAGTGTTTAATAAACATAAAATAAAATAAAAATGCATTCAATAATTTTGGATACATAATAGAAAAAAGCACATACTTTTGTTTCTATTTATTTTATAAATTAATAGAGACAGATGCTCTTCGGCATGGGCTCGTGTACAATAAACTGAATAAACAAACTAATTATGGGGAAGAATGGGTCCCACCTAATTCATCCTTAAAACTCAGAGTAGAAAAAAACCGCCCAAGGATATTCCGGGTCCGAAGTTTGGCCAAGAGCCAATATTATTACACAATATCGATATCAATAAACATATTTTTGGGTAGTAATACTTATAGACGTAAATAGGAGGGGGCTGTTCGCACCCCTCATCAGCATAAGAATTTATGGAATGCTTGTCGGGGGACTCCCCTTCAAGGACTATGAAACCATTGCCCACCAAAATGTAAGAATAATAATAAAATTACTACATAATACCACCCTTCATCGTAAGTATGGCCTTGCCCATAGGAAATCGAATCAGGGTACGTGAGACAAAAACAACAGGGAGGGCATGGGCTCCCCGAATCCGCATATTATTTTCTACCCATCTCCGGTACGACGATGATGGGTACGCCAATTAGGCCCCTGCACGCTATGGACTACCACATGGGGCTGAATACGTTCCAACAACCGCTTGGCCTTGATGGCCTCCATTCCCCCACGTTCTGTACAAGCCAAATGTTGTTCCAATTCCTCAAGACAGAGATTGGAAGTATATACCACTGGCTTTCCCTCCGCACTACGGTATTGAAGAATGGAACCCAGTACCTCATCCCTCTTCCAAGGTGTCAAAACCTCTGCACCTATATCATCCAAAATGAGCACGTCCACCCCCTTAAGGGCCAATAACCGTTCCCCCACGCGATTCTCTGAAATCGATTCCTGTAAATTACGAAGAAAATCAGGAACATAAAACATATAGGATGAATGGTTGCTCTCCGCAAGGCAATTGGCAATAGCACCGGCGATATGACTCTTACCGACACCAAAAGGACCATAAAGATAGAGACCCTGAATAGGACATTTTCCCTGTCGTACCGCACTACAAAAATTGATAGCAGCCGTAATCGCATCCACCCGTTGATCATCCACAAGGAGGGAGGAAAAAGAAGCGCTTCTTACATCACGAGGAATGCGGTGAGTGCGAAAGAGCAAATTCCTCTCCGTCTCCTCCCGTTTCTGTTGCAACAGGGGACAGGCCCGTAGTACGAGATCTACAGACCCACGATGAGCCACCAAATGTGATACGTAACCTTGTACAGAATTAGGACAACGATCCAAACCCGGACAGGAACGACAGGAACTCTGTTCCCGCAAAAACTGATGCACACGTGGTAGCGATTGCAACAGAGACTCTTTCTCCATTTCCGGATGATCCTTACAAAAACTAAGAACCTTCGGGTGATTCAACAACTTCTCACAATCCACCCCTACCTGTCTGCGTAGCTTCTCTGGCACCGCTTCCAACCAGGACTTCATGAGGATACCCCCTCTGACTCAGATCCTCGTCCCCCCCTCCTTCCATAATCATCTAGTGTACGCAACAGCGCTTCCACCGTTGCTTTTCCCTCTTCTGATTCACGTGGCAAACCACCAGGGCCCTTCCCCCCCCCTGACGATTGTAGAACAGATTCTTGCTGCTCAATGGAACGTGGTAATCGGAGAGCACGGGTTGCTGTTTTCCGGGTTTTTCCCCGGATCACCTTGAAATCGGGCTCTCGACGCGCCTGTTGGACTGCTTGTTCCAATGTTTGAATACCCAAGCGACGCCACTGCGCTGCAATCTTCTCCACCAGAGGGCGTGGCAGACGTTGATCATAACGCAACATAACAAACTCCAGTAAAACATTAACCACGGCTGCTGGCAACTGATGGGCATTCAATAGTTCCTCTACCAAACGAATCTCACTCTCTGGGACCTTTGCACCCCTCTGATAACGGGCCAACAAACGCAGGGGAGAAACCGTATTCAGAAGGGAAAAATGGACAGCCTCATCGGGGGTATGGGCCAACCCTGTTGAAAGCCAACGCTGCTGGTCTTTGATTTGCTCATTTCCTTCTTCGGGGCAAGGAACTTCCCCCGGCAACGAACTGGAAGCGATGGATTCATGCCGATCCTCCCCAGTACCTTGTTGGATCATTTTCGTCACAGGTGATGCTGATCGTTGCTGATGCAACGTGCGCGCATAGAACTCAAAACGCTCCACATCGATCACACCATCATTTTTCACAATACTTGGGTTTTGTGATATTTTAATAATATCCCAATTGTTCAAATTATAAATAAACTTTATGTGAGATATCCGTTTCCGCAAACTCTGATTCCACTGAATAGAAATTCCACCCGGTAGTTCCTCCGGCAATTCCTCCAGCACTGGGGGGGGGTCCAATTCCTGAGATCCATCCGAATCCAATCCACTAGATTCATCCTCAGAAGGAGCATCGGAAGAACCATGGTGGGTAAAGAGAGGGGATTCTGGATCTCCTGGATTTGATACAACCTCGGTGTTCATCTCCCCATGATCAGACCCTATGATGGGTTCCTCCGTTTCCTCAGTCAGAGGACAGATTCTCCCGAAAACTTCATTAAAATCCTTGGTTAACTCCACGGGATCTTCTTCCTCGTCCAATGAATCCAGCACTTGGGGCAAAAATCGATGCCGGAGGATTACGGCCCGTCGTTCCCCGATCTGTCGAACAAGAGCAGCAAATAGAGGCTCATTTCGGAAAAATTCCTCCGGACTACATGGAGATAGAAGTTCGTAATCATAATAAAATTCCCCCCCATTGGAACGGTCAAAGGTCCGCAACAAACCTACGCCTTCTAAGCGATAACGAGCTTTTACAAGGCAGGGAGAAGAAATACCACATGTTTGCAAAAGATCCTTGGTGGGGCGTACCATCGAAGCCCCAATACGGCGGGCAGGTAAATGGTGGATGAGGGTTTGGTACAAAGCAATACCAATACTCCCCACCAGTGGTTGATAGAGACACAATAAACAAGGGAGGTCTACTAATAAGAGCTGGCGTGTTTTGCAACGCCAACCGGTTTGGCGATCTAACACGGCATATATCCCCCCTCACACGCCACCTATCATTGTACACCCAGGAGCCTTATCTTGGAAACATCCTTCCCCATTTTACTATATTCCTTCTCTTTCGATCAGAATATATTTTTGCAGGCCGTAAAATCATAAAACACTTGATATGCACACCATCCTGGAAATCCTGTGTTACCCCTACGGGATGAAATCGTACATATCGTACTCCAAAGAGACATCTAAGATCACGGGCGAAATAACCTCCCCAGTGACACCAGGCTTGTCCCAATCCCACATCATTCCGTCCCCAGGTTGTCCCCAGGGAATTTTCCATAAAAAGGGAAGACAAACCCCCTTCTACATATGGATAGGAAGGGGTTGCGGTGATCCCCCCATCGTCATTCCATGAATATAATGTAACAAGTCAACAACTCGACAAGCATAACCCCATTCGTTGTCATACCACGCTAATATCTTAGCCTGATGGTCTCCTACCACTGTCGTCAGCAAACCATCAACAATCGCTGAATGGGGATCACCGTTGCAATCAGCCGAAACTAGGGGGGCCTCCACAAAACTCAAATATCCCAAAAATTCCCCCCCCGCCGCCATCTGTAAAACCTCATTGATCCGCGATCGATCCACTGGCTGGGTCAAGTGAACCACCAAATCAAGCAAAGAAACATTGGGAACGGGAACGCGTACAGCTAACCCGTGCAATCGCCCTGCCAACTCGGGTATAACCTCACCAATCGCCTCAGCCGCACCCGTTTTAGTAGGTATCAATGTCAAGGAAGAAGCACGAGCCCTCCGTAAATCCTTGTGCGGATTGTCTAGCAGCTGCTGATCATTGGTGTATGCGTGCACTGTTGTCAGTAATCCGTACTCAATACCAAAATAGCGATGAAGAACCTTCACAATGGGAGCCAGAGCATTGGTAGTACAGGAGGCAGCGGAAAGCAATTGATGTTGCTGTGGATCATACCTATCATGGTTGACCCCCATAACAAGGGTTGCATCCAAATCCTTCCCAGGAGCGGTCACCACTACCCGCTCAGCACCTGCCACCAAATGGCCCGCGGCGCCCTCACGATGTACGAAACAGCCCGTTGCTTCCACAACTACCTCAACACCCAATTCCTTCCACGGTAGTGCACGCGGTGATCGTTCCGACAGGCAACGGATCCTCCGGTCTGCCAATTGTAAAGAATCACCCTCTACACCCACATCGTGCACAAAACGACCATGAACCGTATCAAAGGTAAGCAAATGGGCTAGGGTAGCGGGTGGGTGACAAGCATTGACCGCAACAACCTCTATATTGGGACAGGTAACGGCGCGTCGTAATACCATTCTTCCGATACGACCCAGCCCATTGATACCCACGGAGAGAGCCATAATGAATTACACCCCCCGAAAGCAAATTTCTTCCCCATTCGTACATACCCATACAAGATTCCCTTGGCAAAAACCTCAACAGTCCCCATCCCTAAAATCCTCCCATAACCGGTTCACCTGTTCCTCTGTCTCCGCCCGGGTACCCTGATTGTCAATGATCCAAGTTGCGTGGGATCGCTTTTGCTCTATATCCCATTGTGCAGACAATCGCTGGGTAATCCCCACCTCGGGGAGACGATCCCTCATTCGTAACCGCTCCCGCTGTACCGATTGGGGCACATAAACCAACACAATTCCCTCGGGGAAATAGGATACCCAACAGGCCTCGAAGAGCAAGGGTACCTCCCAAACAATGAAACGGGGGAGAAAACGTTTCAAAATAACCCTCTCCTCCTCCCGCATCCCTTCCAGGATACAGGGGTGTAACAACTCCTCCACACGACGTCGCTGTTCTGGACAGCTAAAGATACAACCAGCTAGAGCATTACGCTGTAAAACCCCATTCTCATCAAAAAAACGGGACCCGAACACTACTCGTAACCTTCGCCATCCCTCAGCACCGGGCTGTACAATAGCACGGGCAATCCTATCAGCATCGATCACGTGCACCCCACGGAAACGAGCTAGCATGGCGGCCACTGTACTCTTACCCGTAGCTATACCACCCGTCAAACCTAACCTCCCCTCCCATGATCGCACATCAGAAACCATGACTCCCCCCCTTAGTCCGGGTAACTGGATGGTTAGTTGATACGGGTAGGCGGGGGTTGGCAACGGGGACAACTATGCGTACCGCGACCCACAATCACCTGTTTCTCAATCGGGGTTCGACAGTGAAAACATGGCCGGCCTGCCCTTCCATAAACACGCAGGGCAGACTGAAATCCCCCCATCGTACCATCGATGTGTCGGTACGAACGTACCGTAGTGCCACCGGTACGTAAAGCTCTCCCGAGCACACAACGAATGGACGCGTGCAAACGTATCATTTCATCCTCCCGCAAACTACCTGCCCTACGCAATGGATGCAATCGCGCCAAAAACAACGTCTCATCCGCATATATATTCCCCAAACCCGCAATGTGCTGCTGATTGAGCAAAAATCCCTTGAGGGAACCACGGCGATTTCGCAAAATTTTCCGTAAATCCTCCCAATTCCATCCCCTATCCAGTGGTTCAAATCCAAGATGTACCAACGGGGGGCATTGAAAAACCGTAGACAGGGGAACAAGATCAAAGGTACCAAAGGTACGTACATCGCGGTAACGGAGTTCACGTCCATCGTCCAATCGGAAAATCATATGGGTATGTTTGTCTAATGTTTCCACAGCCATAGCGATATGGTAGCTTCCCTCCATACGCAAATGGGAAACCAAGGCCCAAGGAGGTACAAGTAAAAGTAAAAACTTTCCGCGACGCTGAACGGCTGTAAATTCCCTATCCTCAAGGGCCGCTGTGAAATCCTCTAGGGTTGGGGAACGGACCAATCGTGGTAAACGAACCTCCACCGATGCAATCCTACGACCCACTAACTCAGGAACCAAGGCCCTCCGAATCATCTCCACCTCGGGTAACTCAGGCATTTTTCTTCGCCTCATACCAATTCGGACCCGTGGCCACATGAACCACTAGGGGAACAAGAAGGGGGTAGGTATTTTCCATGATACGGCGAACATTTTCTGCCACATGGGATAACTCAGAAGATGGGCCCTCCAATATGAGCTCATCATGAATCTGCAACAATAGGGAGGATTGTAGGCCCTCGCTTCGCAACCAAGCCTGCAATTGCACCATAGCTTGTTTGATCAAATCAGCCGCCGAACCCTGCACGGGGGTATTGATTGCCATTCTTTCTGCCATCCGTCGACTCGGTGCATGCGGGGAACAAAGATCAGGCAAGGCGCGTCGGCGTCCGAGGAGGGTAGTCACAAAACCAGATTCCCTAGCTCTCTCAATGATTTTCTCCTGGTATCTCTTGATCCCTGGATAGGTTGCAAAATAGCGATCGATGAAGGAACAGGCCTCGGAATGGGGTACATTCAATTGCTTGGACAAACCAAAACCGCTCATTCCATACACAATACCAAAGTTGATTGCCTTCGCCTGATGACGCATGGATGGTGTTACAGCCTCACGATCCACCCCAAATACCTGTGCCGCCGTTTCCGTATGTACATCATGGGATTTCAGAAAGGCAATCCGCATAATCTCATCCTGAGAGAGATGGGCCAAAATACGCAACTCGATTTGTGAATAATCAGCAGTCAACCAAAACCAATCCGATTGTGAAGGAACAAAGGCCCGGCGAATCTTATGCCCCGCCTCCAAGCGGATCGGGATATTTTGCAGATTGGGTTCCGTACTACTCAATCGACCCGTTGCAGCTACTGCGGTTTGAAAGGTAGTGTGAACTCGATCCCCATCCCCTAACTCCCGTTGCAATCCCTCCACATAGGTAAAGCGAAACTTCCCCAATTGGCGGTACAGTATGATGAGTTCGATTACCTCATGTTGGGGAAGCAAAGAAGTCAATACATCCATATCAGTGGAAAAACCCGTTTTCGTACGTTTTCCTGTGGGTAATCCCAACTTTTCAAATAAAATGGTGGCCAATTGCCGAGGGGAATTGAGGTTGAAAGTAGAACCCACAATCCCATAAATAGTTCGTTCCAGATCTTCCATTTGCTCTACCAATTCTAGCTTCTGTTGTTCTAGAACGGCCCCATCAATTCGGACCCCGCGTAGTTCCATCGCCGCCAGAACTCCCAACAAGGGCTGTTCCACATCATGCAACCACTCCCACAAGCCCTGCTCCCTCACCCTATCCATAAGAACAGGGGCTAAACAAGCCAAGCTAATAGCCTTCTTACCTATATGACGCATCATGACCCCATTGAGGACCCAACGACGTTGGGAATCCCTAGTATATACATTTCCATCTTCCAACAGCGGGGTAGAAAGGAAGGAAGCGGTAAGGGACGCCAAACTAGGCTGCGAACGTGTGGGATTCAACAGATACCCAGCCTGAAAAGTATCACATTGAATCCCTTCCAAGGACCAACCTACCCTTTGCAACAGAATGGAACTCCGCTTACCATCATGCACCCACTTAGGAACCATCGGATCAGCCAAATAACGGCGTAAACCATCCACTGACTCCATATGGTCCCAGGGCACACAGTATGTAGTTTCACCATCCGACAAAGCCATGGTAAGCAATGGACCCCGGTGTGGATTGGCTGAGGCACCCTCAAAAACAAGAGAACGGGGCTTATCCAACGAAAGCCAGTGGGTAAGGGATTTTCGTTGCTCTTCTGTTCCCACAAACACAACAGATTCCTGTTCTCCCTCTACAGCAGGTTCCTCTCCCTCGTTGGTGGAATTCGTAGAATCCCCCGAGGGCAACCGGGACAACAGGGACTGAAAGGAAAGCTCAGTAAAAAGAGCGGAAACCCGTTCCCAGGGGGCCCCGGAAAACCCTAGCGTATCCAATGGCTCCTGAGGTAAGGGTGCATCCGTAACAATCGTTGCCAATTGCTTACACAACAGAGCATGCTCCGCATATTCACACAAATTGATCTCCCAGCGTCTACTACGTTTTTCCAATTGCTTTACATGCTCGATAGCATTTTCCAAACTAGAAAAACGTTGGAGTAAAGTGAGGGCTGTTTTGCTCCCGATCCCAGGCACACCAGGAATATGATCCGAAGCATCCCCCGCCAAACCTTTAGCATCAATCAATTGTGTAGGGGATAGACCAAAATGATCCCGTACTGCTTGTTCATTGTAGCACTGCGTATGGGAAACACCTTTACGCATCAAATGAACTTCCACCCGGTCCCCCTCCACCAATTGGAGGAGATCCTGATCCCCCGTCACGATCACTACCCGCAATTCGGGGGCCCAACGACGCGTCAATGTACCCACAATGTCATCTGCTTCGTAACCCGGCAGGGAGAATTCCCGTAAACCAAATGCCGAAAAGAGTCGACCCAAACCCGCTATTTGCATGGCCAACTCGTCCGGCATTTTCTGTCGCTGTGCCTTGTAATCACTATAGACCCGGTGGCGAAAGGTAGTTTCCCCCACATCAAGAGCCACCCCTACATGGGTAGGCTGCAGCTCTCTCAATACCCGTAGGAGCATAGAGGCGAATCCGTACACCGCCTGTATGGGCCTCCCCATCGGGTCCGTCAGGGGAGGAAGTGCAAAAAAAGCTCGAAAAGCAACACTATAGGCGTCCAATAGGAGGAGTCGTTTCATATGCCCCTACGACAACTCCCTTCAATTCAAATCCGCTGAATGTCCCGTCTCCGTGTACACAACATGCTCAGCAATATTCGTCGTATGGTCTGCAATTCTCTCCAAATAACGGGCTACGAAACAAAATTGTAGAGCTATGAAAGCCGATGCACTACCACGAGGAAAATAGGAGCCCCACTCCAGTAAAGCATCACGATAGCACCGATCTACCTCATCATCTGCCTCTGAAACAACATAAGCACGTTCACTATCGCCCTCCACATAACTAACGATACCAGAACGAATCATTTGCTGTGTCAACTCGGCCATTTTCACGATAGGGTCCGTTGGTAACAGAGTGGGATCCTGATCCCGCAATACCATAGTCACATCAGCGATGTTGGTGGCCAAATCAGCCATACGCTCAAAATCAGCCGCCATCCTGAGTGTAGATATTAACTTCCGTAAATCCTTCGCAACAGGTTGTTGGGTTGCAATCAACTTGATCACAGTATCATCAATGGTGGCTTCCAAAGTATCAATAGTCTGATCAGAATCGCGAACCTGCTGAGCCAAAGCAACGTTTTGTGTTAGGAGGGAATCCACCGCCTGCTCCACTGCTGTAGCCACCTTCTCTCCCATACCCAGAAGCATCCTTTTCAAATCGGCTAATGCTTGATCAATGGAGCGTGTTCTTCCACCCATTCTCTACCTCACTTTTCCTTACCTTTCTCGTCGACCCCCTTACCGGCGATCGACGGTATCCTAAATTTCAACCAAAACGACCCATGATATAATCCTCCGTACGCTTTTCACGCGGGGTAGAAAATAATTTTGCTGTTATAGCGCACTCCACCAGTTCCCCCGCCAAGAAAAAGGCCGTCTGATCAGAGATTCTTGCTGCCTGTTGCATATTATGGGTCACGATCACAATGGTATAATGCTGTTTTAATTCTCTTAACAATTCCTCAATTTTGGTGGTGGAAACAGGATCCAGGGCAGACGTTGGCTCATCCATCAGCAAAATATCGGGCTCCACCGCCAGGGCACGAGCAATGCAGAGACGTTGTTGCTGTCCTCCCGACAAACGGGTAGCGCGATTTTGTAGACAATCCCTAACCTCATCCCACAGGGCCGCCCGCTTTAAACTATGCTCTACCAGGGAATTCAGGAGTTTACGCTCACGTACACCATGAATCCGTGGACCATACGCCACATTATCATAAATACTCTTGGGAAAAGGATTGGGGGCCTGAAAAACCATTCCCACCTGACGACGCAACAAGCCTGTATCTACACCAGGACGATAAATATCCTCCCCATGAATACGCACTGCACCCGTCATGCGTACGTTGGGAAACAGGTCATTCATACGATTGAGGGTACGTAGAAAAGTTGACTTTCCGCAACCCGAGGGCCCTATAAGCGCCGTGATACTGCAAACTGGCATCGTTAGACTAATGTCTTGCAATGCATGTTTATCCCCATAATACAAATTGACACGCTTAGCCTCGATGGCTGGTGGTTTCACCAGAATTCCCCCCTTCGCACAAACTCCCTAAGGACGAGATCGTTCCCTGATGATCAGAGCAATGATATTAAAGGCAAATAATCCTGCTAGGAGAACCACAATGCCCGCAGAGGCTAAGTTTTGAAAATCGTTTTGCGACTCCGAAATCCAGTTATAAATTTGAACGGGCATAGAAGTAAAATCATCCAAGGGTGTTATGGGTAGCCGTGTGAGAAAGGGAACCACCCCAATGAGAATCAGAGGCGCCGTTTCACCGAAAGCCCGCGCTACGGCAAGCAACATACCGGTTACCATCCCGGGAAGAGCACGGGGTAAAACCACCCGACAAATCGTCTGCCAATGAGTGGCCCCCATAGCATAGGAGGCTTGGCGAAGAAAATCGGGCACACCACGAATTGCCTCCTGGGCCGCAACAACAACAATCGGCAATACCATGAGAACCAATGTGAGTGCGGCCGAGAGAACACTCGTTCCGAGATGCAACGCACGAACAAATAAGGTAACGCCTAACATTCCATAAACCACAGAGGGTACAGCCGCCAGGTTAGACAAATTAAGCTGCACAAAGCGGGTCCAACGGCTAGGTTTAGCATATTCCTCCAGATAAAGTGAGGTGGAGATGGCCAGGAAAAAGGCAATCGGTATCACGAGAAGTATCATAAAAACCGAACCCCATATGGCCCCTAAAAAACCCGCACGGGAGGGTAAACGCGAGGGCATTACCTCGGTGAAAAAGGTAGTAGTAAGCCAGGGCAAACCTCGTTGTACCACATCAACAAGCAACCAAAAAACAATACCAACACCCAGCCAAGCTGCCATACCACACAGCGCATAGACTAATCGATCCAACCATTTACGACGCCATTGCCATGACAATCGCGTTGGGATTGAATCCTGCCCAGGGGAAAACGGCGAAGCAGCGGAGGAAGAAGCGGAGGAAGGGGGACGCACGGGATCCGGTGAGACAGCCATTACGCATGCCTCCTCTGTAAAAGACGCGTTACCCTAAGGGCTATGGAATGCAGGAAAAAGGTGAATAAGAAGAGCAATAGACCCACTGCATACATGGAATGATAGGGTAATCCTCCCTTAGCCGTATCCCCATCGGATACCTGGGCCATAAAAGCCGTCATCGTTTGCACGGCCTCTAGGGGGTTCAAAGTCAAATTAGCCGTCGCCCCAGCGGCAATAGTTACAATCATGGTCTCACCAATAGCCCGGGACAATGCAATGGCAAAGGAGGCTACCACACCAGAAACGGAGGCCGGTAGAATGACACCCCAAGCCACCTCAAAACGCGTGGCCCCCAGGGCATAGGCGGCCTCACGGATACGCGGCGGCACATTGCGCATGGCATCCTCACTCAGGGAGGCAATGATGGGAAGAATCATCAAACCCACTACGATCCCGGCCGACAAAGCATTGAAGAAACCAATCTTTGGGAAAATAGATCGCAGGGAAGGTGTAACCGCCATGGAGGCAAAAAAACCATAAACAATGGTGGGAATGCCGGCCAACAATTCCAGAAAAGGTTTTAGGATTCGACGCGATCGAGCCGAAGCATACTCGCTCAAGTAAACCGCTCCCCCCAGTCCCAAAGGTACGGCCACTAGGACGGATACCCCTGTTACCAATAAGGTTCCCACAACCAAGGGTAGGACACCGGCCCGCTGCTGGTCTGCCGAAAATAGGACCGTCCACTTCGTGTCCGTCAGGAAGGTTTGAACCGGTACGATTCGAAAAAAGGGAATAGACTCCCAAACTAACGTAATCACGATACCTAACATAGTTAGGACAGAAAGTAAAACGGAGGAAAAGAGTACCCAAGGGACAATTCGTTCCCTGCGCTGTTTTCTATTGTCGACGGTTCGAAAACGAAACATTGGTTGCCGCAAAACGGCTCCCCCTCCTCATTTTCTAGAAAGCCGCTGTTCCCAAGACGAATATTCTTGCGATGGAAGGGGCACTCCATGCACACCGATGAATACAACCCTCCCCCGCAGGAAAAAACGCAAGAATTCCTGTATCTCCGGTCGATATAAAACTTCCTCATTCACATATAGATAAAGCTTCCTCGTCAACGGATAAGAACCGTCTGTTACCGTTTGTACAGTGGGGGCAATCCCATTCACTGCCAGGGCCTTCAATTTATCCCTATTTTCCGCATAATATCCGAAGCCCAAATAACCTAAGGAAAAACGATCACTGGCAACAGCCTTAACAAGGATATTGTCTCTACCACTTTGTTGATAATCCGTACGACTGAACTTTTCTAAACCCGTTATCAACTTTGTAAAAGACTCAAAGGTTCCAGAGGCCGTATCTGGACCATACAAAGTCAGTTTCTCATCTGGCCAGATGGAATTGAGATCACGCCAAGTGTGAACCTGGCTACCCGGCTGCCACATCCTACGTAGCATACCCAGATCAATTTCCCCTAGGAGAGGATTGTCCGGATGAACAATCACAGCGATACCATCACGAGCTAAGGGAAATTCGACCCATCGAAGACCCCTAGCAATGGCCTGTTTTCGCTCTTCCGCATTGATAGGCCGCGAAGCGGTAGCAATATCGATCTGACCCCCGATGAGTTTACGGATACCCCCCCCGGTCCCCGAGGTGCCTACCTTGGGACTGACCCAAGGGTACTCACGACTGAATTCCTCCGCTGCCGCTTGCACGATGGGATAAACGGTACTTGAACCATCCATATAAACCGTCCGCTTGGCGTCTGAGGGGGATTCCTGACAACCCCCAACAAAAATCATCACGAGTATACCTAAGCTTACCAACAATACAAGCAAGGGAACTGACGTGCGCCGACGACACCGTGTTGCCAAATCCCTGCCCCCTTACCCCGCCTACACTGCCTTCAAAACTTGCAACACGCTGCGGACAGAATTTACGGAAAATTCCAAAGCCGACTTTTCCTCCGAAGTGAGATCGATGGTTAGAATCCTCTCCACCCCACTCGCACCCAAAACGGCGGGCAGACCCAGGTAGAAATCCCTGTAACCGTACTCACCCTGTAGATAAACAACAGCAGGCAGAACACGCTTGCTATCCTGTAAAACGGCCATTGTCATTTCCACCAAAGCGGCACCAGGGGCAAAATAGGCACTGCCAGTTTTCAGCAATTGGACAATCTCGCCGCCACCCTTTCGAGTCCGTTCGACCAAAGCAGATATTTTGCTTTCATCCAACAACTGAGTAAGAGGAACCCCACCCACGGTCGTATAGCGGGTGAGCGGTACCATAGCATCGCCATGCCCCCCTAACACGAGACCACAAACATCTCTGGGGGCTACGCCCAATGCCTCCGATACGAAGTAACGAAAACGGGCCGTATCCAATACACCCGACTGCCCGATGATACGCTGCGGGGGGAAACCAGTGGCTTTGAAAACCACATACGTCATGGCATCAACCGGATTACTCAATACGATGACCACAGCATCAGGGGCAAACCGGGCAATATTCTTCCCAATTCCATGAACAATCTGCTGGTTCGTCACTACTAAATCATCACGACTCATCCCGGGTTTACGAGGAATACCAGCCGTGATGATGACCACATCGGCCCCTCTCAAGAGTTCCATTTCACTACCACCCTGCAAATTTCCTGTCGTTTGCAGAATGGGACTCGCCTCGGCCAGATCAAGACTCCTGCCCCTCGTGGGATCCTCCACCTCCGGTATATCAAGCAAAACAATATCCCCTGCGCCCTCCTGTGCCAAGAGTAACGCCGTCGTCGTACCTGTGGCACCCGCACCTACAACCGCTATCTTTCTACGCGAACAGGCCATCGTGACTGATTCCTCCCAAAACAAATTTTTCCCCACCATACATTCAATCCCCCATACATGCAATGACCCGATCGGCAAAGCCAGAACAACGGACCCGAGTGGCCCCCTCCATCTGGCGAGCTAAATCATACGTTACGGTTTTTTGGGAAACGGCGGCCTCAATACCCTCCTCCACCTTTTCTGCAGCCCGCGTCCAACCGATATGGCGAAGCATCATGGTACCAGACAAAAGCAACGAACTAGGATTTGCCCTATCCTGCCCTGCATGTCTGGGTGCTGTACCGTGAGTAGCTTCAAAAACAGCGTGCCCCGTAACTTCGTTCAGATTGGCCCCCGGTGCTACTCCAATTCCGCCTACCTGAGCAGCAAGTGCATCTGAGAGATAATCCCCATTCAAATTGAGCGTAGCAATGCAATCATATGCCCTAGGACGCAACAGAATCTGTTGTAAAAAGGCATCAGCAATGACATCCTGGATTACAATCTTTCCCTCTTCCACAGCCCTATCGGCCGCCGACTGGGCTGCTTCCACCCCCTGTTCCTTTGCTATTTTCTCATACTGCAATCCGGTGAAAGTCTTCCCTCCGAACTCACGCTCTGCCAGCTCATAACCCCACTTTTTGAAAGCACCCTCCGTGTATTTCATTATGTTACCCTTATGAACCAGAGTAACATTTTTCCTCCCCCAGCGAAGGGCATACCCGATGGCGGAACGAACCAGTCGTTCCGTACCCTCACGGGACACAGGTTTGATACCGATCCCGCAGGAGTCAGGAAAACGAATCGTTGAAACCCCCATTTCCTCTTGTAGAAAACGAATTATTTTCTTGGCTTCAACGGAGTCTGCCTCCCATTCGATCCCAGAATAAATATCCTCTGAATTCTCCCTGAAAATAACCATGTCCACATCACCAGGTCGTAGAACAGGAGAAGGCACGCCCGGGATATGGCGAATGGGACGCAAACACACGTAAAGATCCAATTCCTGCCGTATAGCCACGTTGAGGGAACGAATCCCTTCCCCTACGGGTGTGGCCAAAGGGCCCTTGATAGCAACCCGATAACGTCGTAAGGCATCCAATGTGGTCCTCGGCAACCAACTCCCCACCCGTTGCTGGGCTTTTTCACCAGCATACACCTCATACCAAACAATTTTCCTCTTTTTTCCATAGGAACTGGTTACCGCGGCGTCGAGCACCCGGCGCGTAGCCATCCACACATCGGAACCCACGCCATCCCCCTCGATGTAGGGAATGATCGGCTGATCGGGTACCTGTAAAGAAGAATCCTTCCATGAAATAGGCAACCCTTCGGAAACCGTTTGCAACTCCGCCATGAAATCCCCCCTACACTCGTTTTTCAATACTTACATAGGTATTATCTGTAGCACCCGTATAGGCGGCCCGCGGACGAATCAGACGATTGTCAGCATACTGTTCCAAAATATGAGCAGTCCACCCCACCATACGACTCATGGCAAAAATGGGTGTGAACAAATCCCGAGGGATCCCAAGATAGGCATAAACAGAACCGGAATAGAAATCAACATTGGCTTTCAAATTTTTTCTATGATTCATGAGTTCCTCAATGGCCACCAAAATCTCGTACCATGTCTTATCCCCAGCACGTTCGGACAATTCCTTGGACAAAGCACAAAGATAGGCAACACGTGGATCCCCGTCCCGATACACACGATGGCCGAAACCCATGATTTTTTCTCTTCGCTCCAAACGTTTTTCAATGAAAACCCCTACACGATCGGGGGAACCAATTTCCTCTAGCATGGCCATCACACGCTCATTCGCTCCCCCGTGCAGGGACCCTTTCAATGCACCCAAAGCAGCCACCACCGCGGAATGCATATCCGCCAACGTACCCGCTGTTACCCGCGCTGCGAAGGTGGAGGCATTGAGCTCATGGTCCGCATGCAACACCAGTGCCTTATCAAGAGCGCTTACCTCCACGGATGGGGGCTCCTCACCCCTCAATAGGTACAAAAAACCACGGGCAATACCCATGTTCCGGGGTAAAGGGATCGGCTTATGTCCAGCCCGCAAACGAGCGTAAGAGGCAAGAAGGAGGGGGAATTGGGCCGTGAGTCGAACAGCCTTACTCAGACTTGCTGCCGTAGAAATATCCTCCGCCTGGGGATCATAGAGGGAAAGCGCAGAAACCATAGTCCGCATGACCGCCATCGGATTGGCGTCACGGGGTATAGACCGCAAAAGCTGTTGAATCTCCTCCGACAGAACAGCCTCCTCATGGAGTTTTTCCTTCAGGGCATGAAGCTCAGGGGAGGTGGGTAACCTCTCATACCATAGTAGATAGGCAACCTCCTCGAAAGTGGCATGATTTACCAGATCATCAATGCTATAACCGCGGTAGGTAAGTACACCGTCCACAATAGAACTAATTTCCGATGAGAGCGCTATGACATCTTCCAAACCCTTCTTTACGGTCATCCATTCTTCACCCCTTCCCCTTAATCAATGGGATGCACCCAGCCCAATCTATACGCTTACCACAATCCGAATGGACAAAATTTGCAATGGCACTCTCGCCCCCCGAGCCACCCCATGCGAAACTTCCGTACCCCTCTGTTATACGCCACGGACTCCCACCATTTGCCCTCTTTACGTCCCAACCTGTGACTGCTGCTTATCCAAGGTAAAAACCAGTCTTTCAGGGCCAATTATAGCCAGTCCATCCAAGCAATTCAAATGAACGGCTACCCAGAAGATTATCCGTCCCATAAATTCTAACGAGGACACCCTATTAGGTCAGCAAAAAAACCATCCGCGAATTGTGAAAAAAAAATCCTAACGATCCGCGCTGGAAAAAGAACGACGGTCGCGTTATCCTCAGAAGGGTACAAGTCAAGCTACCCAGAATGGAGGAACAATTGGTGACATCCTTTTCTATACCCCCACCTTGGAAACGTGCGTTCATTCTGCTCATCTGGTTTCTCGCGCTGTTTCTCTTTCTTTGTTACGGCTTAGGACTCATTTATCCTTTTCTACTGGCTTGGATTGTAGCTGCCTTCTTACATCCCGTTGTTGTCTTCCTGGAAAAACACCTTCGTTTGCCACGCTGGCTCGCCATTCTACTCGTACTCTCTTGCATAGTGGTTGTCACTCTTACAGCAACTACCCTATTGGTCATCGAAACGATAAAGGGATTCGCTTATTTCATGTCCCTCCTGCCCGAACTTATGAACGAAATACAACGGGAAATCCTTTTCCTTCAAAATAACCAAACAGTACAGGAACTTTCACGAGTTTTTCAGTCGCACTTCACCGAGTATCAGTCTCATTTTTTGCAAAAAATAGTGGATAGCTTAAGCTTCTTTACACAAAAGGTAACGGCACTCATTGCCACATCGATACAGGGGATTTATAATCTACTCACTCATTTCCCCTCTTTTCTGATTTTCTCCATCTTCTCCCTCCTAGCCACTTTCTTCATTCTACTCGATTGGTACCTCCTTCGTCATTGTCTGCGCGGACTCTTGCCTCATCGTGTACGGAACAAATCCGGTGTTGTACTCAGCGACATCCAAAAAGCCCTTGTGGGATTCGTACGTGCCCAGATTCTACTCATTCTCATAGCCTTCGTAATCATACTCACGGGACTGTGGATTCTTCGGGTCCCCCATGCCATTACCGTCGCGCTCTGCATCGCAGCAGTAGACCTGCTTCCCTATCTGGGGGTGGGGGCTGTTATCATTCCCTGGTCGATCTATCTATTCATAATAGATAGCTATAAGATGGCGATAGGCTTGTTGATCCTATGGGGTATCGTTTTCCTAACGCGGCAATTCATTGAACCCAAGCTGGTGGCCACCCATGTGGGGATGTCCCCTTTGCTCACCCTCATAGCCATTTTCGTTGGCTTGCAGATCTTCGGGTTCATTGGAATCCTGATCAGTCCCTTGATCGTTATCTTCCTGCTAGCCCTGAGACGAGCCCATGTTTTTGAAGACCTTCGCATGTATATACTCACAGGTTCACCCCGTCCCCAGAAACGCCCCCATACGGACTGAGTATCTCCACCCAAAATAGGGCCCTAACAAAATCCGAATCCATCTTGTCCATGGGATCAAGTGGATTGGCTCTGATCATAGAGAACCACCACAATTATAGAATCGCAATTCATCCTGAACAAGGGGGCAAATACCCGACGAAACACAACAAATGGGGGTGATTCTGAACCCCCCTGGTGAAAAAATAATGGCCAAAACAAAAACAACCGAACCAGGGCCTTGTATTTCCAAATACCACATCATTCATTTGGGAGAATTCAGTAACCGAAGGAGAACAAACCATAAGGAGGGGAGAAAAAACAACGAATCATCTGTCCCTATGGACCTCATGACATGAAAGAAACTCTTGCATTCCCCATGGTACCTACTAAGTTGTGTATAACAAGGGGGGCCTACCGGATGACTTTAAATGGTCTTAAACACTAGTTTGTGATAACCTCTTTGGGAGGATAAACGCCTTTTATGGAGGTTCTTGGAAGAACATGATCTTTAGTGTACATCCTTCACTTGGTCGATTTTTCATAAAAGGGATCCCAATGAAAACCATCGTGCCAATGGATTCATCAGTCCTAATGCCTGGGAATGATCCTACAATTTTCTGCACGGGGATTCCCAAACACTAGAATTTGTCCTCCCAAAATCGCACAGATTTTTTATTTGGGTTGGGATCATCACATACTATTGCGATGGATCCTAATTTCCTTGAAAACCTCTGTCCTCAACGACATCTCCATAAATACTGATATACAATGATATTATTTTTAATGTATAATTACGTCAAATTGAACCATAGACGCATAAGATCGTGTGGATTTATGAGACAAAAGGGAATGAACGCTATAGTAAATCCAGGGATAAGAAAAGCTAATGGGACCCTTATGACCCATCATGCTACGCCCAACGGGCGGGACCGACGATGGGACGAACGAGGGCGAGATCGATGAGGGGATGAATGAGAGGGTCGGATACTCAATTTCTTAATCCTATGTTTTTTGGATAATGATGGTGTACTAGGACGCTCCCTCGGAGGCGACCCTGCGTTGCGAATGAAATGTGGGTTGGTACGGGGAAAAGTATGGGTGCCCTGTGTTTGAATCACACTAAACTGTCTCTTAAAATTCTTTTGCGATGAAACATGCGAAGATAAATACCACCAGAGGCTCATGCCCCCACACAAACCCAATATGAGAGCTAAGTTCATCCATTGCCAACGTCGACAGGGAATCCAACGTTGGTAGACATGTTCAGACAACGGATCATACCCCCTTTTTCGCAATGGTACGGCCGAGAATACCCAATGAGGAGGAGAGCAGGAATACAATCGAAATGCTACTTCCCGAAAACAGAACCCCGTGGGCCGGAGTAATCGTCCCAACCTGTGTTTTCATGTATTAAGAATATTGTACAGAGGACATGAATCCAATCCCTGTAAAACACATGATCTGTGAGACATCCATAGCCCAAGTGGGCCAACCCACCGCGAATGAAATTCCTCGCACCTGTGCCCAAATAGTAAAATGATCTCTTTTCGATCCTAAATATTGACTACCCACGCGCACCCAAAATTGAGGGAACCGTGGGATAGCCCCCTATTGAAAGGTGATACCCTAAATATAGGGAATGATGCCAATGGATGGAAATGAATGGACCTAACTATACGAAATTATAATCCTATAGGCAATGAATCGCAACTTTTTCAACATAAAAGGAATAAATGTACACCAATGAATGGGTCCAAACCCTCCATAGATTCTGAGTCTGTTGCACTATTCATATTCAAAGTTATAGTTTATCATTTTTACTTCAAAGCCTATTTCCCAGTATAAAAAATCACTCGCATGCTGAATCAAACTGATTAGCCTGATCCTTCCCTCGTCTTTGATTGTAAGGAGGAGTGGCGCAGACGGCGGCAAGAGGGGTCTTCCCATCCGGAATACGGTCCCCATCGCCCATCGAGAATCGAATCGGGGATACACCAACGCTTTGTACTATAAAAATTATTATATAAATAAAAAAATTCAGGTAATCACCCTATACGAATCGTACCTTTTGCCTCCCCCTCCTTACTAGCTCTGTGACAAAAGCCCACTTCTTGTTTTGCTCCAATTCCGGCAATAAACCAATAGCATCTTCTCTCTCCATTTCCAACATTCGCTCATCCGCCGCGGATCAACAAAGGGAAAGTGAGACAGACCACTTCGACGAACATCTAAAAACTCCCCTGATTCCCCCCAAATCCCTTTCCGTAACCATAAATCCATCTTGGAAGGATTTTAAAATCCCTATTCTCTTCACGCTCTGCTCCGTCTACGGATCGGCAACAAATACACATATAGAAGACTTTACTTCCCAACCCCACACAACCCCGCAACGGATACAACTGTGCCCATCCAAAACAATCAGCCGCTTCAATGATCATCATCGTCACATTGGAATCATTTGCACCCACTCCGATCACTGTCGTAGCCACCACACCTATACATCCATTCGACACAAAAGCCTGTATTTCCTCTTCCCTTTGCAGGGGATCCAAACGATTATGTAGTGAGCCCATCCTATGGGGGACAAGCTGTTTTTCAACTCCTGATACCGCTGCCCTGCATAGTCAATATCCCCCTCATGTATAATATAGCCTCAATCCTCAGACCAACTATAGTAATCTTTCACCCCGTTCCCATACAACCCATAAACATTTCACAAGCTGTGGGCTACTTCGCTGACCGTGCCCAAAATAGGTATCCACAGGCTTTCCTCTCCTCGATCTCTCCCATAACGAGGATATATCCCATTCTTCGAAAACCGTTACCGTCGGGGTGCGGGGGAATGGGTGTCGTCGCATAGTCATAACACAACAGGCCTGGGTAGAAGTCCCCTAGCATACAAAGCAGCACGCCCAAACGATACCCCCCCATCCGTCACCACTAGCCCTAACCTGGTAAATTCTACATGATCCTAAATCAAACATGCGTCCCTACAACCACATCCGCCCAACGACACGGTGCCTTACGTTGAGCCCGTGCCAACATCCAAATGGTCAACAAAACGAGACGACCCCCCAAAAAGGTACCATCGCATTAGGGCGGTGTAATGTTGACATGTCAAGATCCTCGTCGGTACCATACAGGAACCCTGATGACCACTGGACACATTGACATATAAAGCGAGTACTGCGACAACAGTTCTCCCTATACCCATATTCCCTTGAAGAAAACAATGCCTAGATGGGGGAATATAGATCCCCTTAGCGTCCAATGAATACCAATGGACGAATAGGTTCCCATACTTTTCTTGCATGTACTGAATCCACCTGCGGTCCTTTCGCATGCTATTGGGTTTCTTGTACTTTTTTTGGGCCCGCCAAGTCAAAACATGGTCATCGAAACTGCGTAGAGCTTTTCTTAGATGTGAGGGATAAAGAGCTCCATATCGGTATCCTGGTAGCAAGGTAACCCCCAACTCATCACATACCAACCGGGGAAAATAACAGGGGTAGGATGGCGACCTACCCCTATCCCTCTGCGATTTTGGGAGTGCAACCCAAAATAACCATTAGTAATCAATTTTCACGTGCAATCTTCCGAAAAGTGATACTTTTAACCGAAAATTACTTATTAATTAGAATAGAAATATTTATATATATTGTTTTTATACTTAATTAACAATGTAAATATTTACTTAATATATTTTTTTATTCTTAATTTAAATATTATGGTTGTTTTTATACTGTTTTCTGCAGTAGAATCATTCATTTGTATTGTAAAGAGGGGACGCGACTAAGGTACCGGGGCCCATTTTATCGTTTGCCTCCCGATGACCCATCAAGATCCAGAAACCCCTTATTTTCTCAATTCCTATCCCTATTCTTAGTGAAACATTCGGAGGGTTGCAATCCTGTAACTCTTTAGTTTATAATTCGAAAGTAACTTTTCCTATTTTGATCCTATTCAGAGAGTCGGGTTTGTATTTTGGAGATGGTACAAAAAGAAAGGGGATTGCAGTTTATGAAATTTCCTAAGTATAGAGGGTTTGACCTCAAAAACATAGCTTGTTTTCTTTTTCTATTAGGGGGGCTCTTTCTGGGCTTAACTGACGTGTCGGCTGCTTGTACGGGGAGAAACGTTGATTGCGCTGCACAGTATGCCACTTGTATGAAGAAAAACTACGAAGCGCAATGCTATGCGAGTTGTATGAATAAAAAATACGAGGCCAAATGCCCTGCGAAGAAAAAAAGGAGTATTAAGAAGGTTAGCAGACGTACATGTCATACACCCCCCCAACCGTGTTGGTCCAGATGTTAGATCCCTTGGTGTAATAGAAAAACCCAAAAACAGGTTCCACATAAGGGTCGACGTAAAGATTGTTTCGTAAGGATTCTGCCTATTTGGGTACCAGTCTGGTATTGCATTCTTCGTGCCCCTTTCTGTTGTGTTTGTTCGGGTTCCTGTCCGAATATCGTCTGATCCAACCCGCGATCAACCCCTCTTTCTGAAGATGACGGACGACCTGGGATCAATTGTAAGCCAATTTCTTTGCCCGTTCTCACCTGTGCATACTCCATCCTACCGAGTATCTTTCGTCCTAGCGACTTACAAGCGATCCCTTTTATAGAGGAAATAAGACCCATCCATTTCTGAAGAATCTCCATAGGTCTTTTCGTTTGAGTGGGCTACAATCCCGTGCCCATTCCCCCCGAGTTAGTGGTACATGAGGTTGGTCGAGGGTCTTGCCACCAGGGCACTGATTGGTCTTTCCATCCTCTCCCTTCCTGAACCAGTTTTGATCCTATTTTCAGGGAATCGGGTTTGTATTTTTGGAGTGAATATGGTGCAACAAGAGAGGAGATGTGCAGTTTATGAAATTTCCTAAGTATAGAGGGTTTGACCTCAAAAACATAGCTTGTTTTCTTTTTCTATTAGGGGGACTCTTTCTGGGCTTAACTGACGTGTCGGCTGCTTGTACGGGGAGAAACGTTGATTGCGCTGCACAGTATGCTACTTGTATGAAGAAAAACTACGAAGCGCAATGCTATGCGAGTTGTATGAATAAAAAATACGAGGCCAAATGCCCTGCGAAGAAAAAGAGGAGTATTAAGAAAGTTAGCAGACGTACATGTCATACACCCCCCCAATCGTGTTGGTCCAGATGTTAGATCCCTTGGTGTAATAGAAAACCCCAAAAACAGGTTCCACATAAGGGGCGACGTAAAGATTGTTTCGTAAGGATTCTGCCTATTCGGGTACCAGTCTGGTATTGCATTCTTCGTGCCCCTTTCTGTTGTGTTTGTTCGGGTTCCTTTCCGAATATCGTCTGATCCAACCCGCGATCGACCCCTCTTTCTGAAGATGACGGACGACCTGGGATCAATTGTAAGCCAATTTCTTTGCCCGTTCTCACCTGTGCATCCTCCATCCTACCGAGTATCTTTCGTCCTAGCGACTTACAAGCGATCCCTTTTATAGAGGAAATAAGACCCATCCATTTCTGAAGAATCTCCATAGGTCTTTTCGTTTGAGTGGGCTACAATCCCGTGCCCATTCCCCCCGAGTTAGTGGTACATGAGGTTGGTCGAGGGTCTTGCCACCAGGGCACTGATTGGTCTTTCCATCCTCTCCCTTCCTGAACCAGTTTTGATCCTATTTTCAGGGAATCGGGTTTGTATTTTTGGAGTGAATATGGTGCAACAAGAGAGGAGATGTGCAGTTTATGAAATTTCCTAAGTATAGAGGGTTTGACCTCAAAAACATAGCTTGTTTTCTTTTTCTATTAGGGGGACTCTTTCTGGGCTTAACTGACGTGTCGGCTGCTTGTACGGGGAAAAACGTTGATTGCGCTGCACAGTATGCTACTTGTATGAAGAAAAACTACGAAGCGCAATGCTATGCGAGTTGTATGAATAAAAAATACGAGGCCAAATGCCCTACGAAGAAAAAAAGGAGTATTAAGAAGGTTAGCAGACATACATGTCATACACCCCCCCAATCGTGTTGGTACAGATGTTAGATCCCTTGGTGTAATAGAAAAACCCAAAAACAGGTTCCACATAAGGGCCGACATAAGGGTCGACGTAAAGATTGTTTCGTAAGGATTCTGCCTATTTGGGTACCAGTCTGGTATTGCATTCTTCGTGCCCCTTTCTGTTGTGTTTGTTCGGGTTCCTTTCCGAATATCGTCTGATCCAACCCACGATCAACCCCTTTTTCTGAAGATGACGGACGACCTGGGATCAATTGTAAGCCAATTTCTTTGCCCGTTCTCACCTGTGCATCCTCCATCCTACCGAGTATCTTTCGTCCTAGCGACTTACAAGCGATCCCTTTTATAGAGGAAATAAGACCCATCCATCTCTGAAGAATCTCCATAGGTCTTTTCGTTTGAGTAGGCTACAATCCTGTGCCCATTCCCCCCAATCGTGTTGGACCAGATGGTAGGTCTCTTGGTGTAATAGAAAACCCCAAAAGCAGGTTCCCCGTGGGGCCAATGTGAAAATTGTTTCATAAGGATTTCTGCCTATCCAGGTACCAGTCTGGTAGGGTCTCCGCTGTTTATAGCGGGTGGATGAACAGAGGCTTTAGGATATGAAATTATTGCATGAATCAGGCAGGCAGTATTATGGAGTAGCATATGGAGAACGGATTGATCCCTTTGCTCTGCCGCTGAGTACGTTCGGTCGGTCAATCTTACGGTTCTTCCCCCCGTTTTGTTGGGTTTGCCAACGCACTGATCCGCAAAGGGGCACTTCTTGCAATCCTCCCTATTGAAATAAGCCACACTGGTCCCGCTCCCTGGTTTTCCCCCTGGTTTGTACCGGCTGTTCTCGGGTTCCTTGTTTGCCGCGCATCGTGTAATTTCCTTTGTTCTTTTGTCTCGCACAAACGTGCTTGCCCTCAATTGATTGGGGTTCTCCCTTTGGCCCGTCATATTGGTGAAACATAGGGAAATACCCTTTGATTGGGCCAGCTCGCTGATCTCATGGCTGTAGTACCCTCCATCGGCACACGACTGCATTCCAACATGGGAAACCCATGTTTCTATGTACTCCTTCGCAAAGGTCGTATCTGGATGCAGGGAACCTCTCAGATCAAAGAAGGAAATCAGGCTTATTCCCTTCTCTCCATCACGATCCTCTACGATCTGGCCGGAATATCCCCAACATTCCTGTTTGTTCTTCTTCCTGTACTGAGCATCAGGATCATAAGGGCTTTGTAGACTACCAGAACGCACCTTGGGGAGCATCCTGAGATTTCCTTGTTCATCCTCCTCCGTCTGTTCCCAGATCATCCTTTCTAGCAATGCATACTCCTTGGTTGATCTGATTTCGTCATATTCAGAGGCGTAGTTCCTTATAGCCAAGCAAACTCCAACTAGCTCCGCAGTCCTATGATTGCTGACAATCGATGTCTGTTTGTTTGCATCCCTTTTCCAAAAAGACCCCCCACTCCGCGGGGAGGGGAATCTGAAGTTCAGCCGAGATACAAACCACATTTTTTGCCACCAGATAAATCATTTCATTATGGGTTACTTTCCTTATGTTGCTGTTGATTAGTGTGCTATCCATTCTACGGCAGGTGGATATCATACCTACTATTGACTTTGAAAAGGTGGTGAAGTTCTGAAAGGAACCCTGTGTACCATTGCATCTTGCTTTCTCCTCGTATGCCAACAACCGTTTCCTGCCATCATATAATGTCCTTCTACCTATAAGGGGCTTTCCTTTCTTCCCCCCCAGAGCTTCAAAAAATAGTCCCTCCCGTGGGAGACGTTCGATCAATTCCCTGTCGGTCCACCCGAAGGTCTCTTTAACGAACTCCATGGTTAGGGTAAATTGGTGGAACACCAGTGCCACTGATCCGCAAAGCATTCCATCCATTCCTCTACCTTTTCCAAATTCGATTGTTCCATGGTACAATGCTTTGAGACCATCTGTTATCAACCTCCTTTTTTATGATATAAAGAGGATTGTATAGAAATAACAGATGGTCCTCAAGTTTCTTTAGCAGTAATTTTCAGGTGAAACATAAAAGTTGTTTCGAATGTGTATGGGAGGAAGGGGTCACATCTTGTTTTGTGTATATATTTCAGAATATTATTATAAATATCGATGGCCCAGCCGTAATTCGAAAACCGAACTGCTATGGATAATATTATTTCTTAAAAGTATATATAATTATTTTTATGAATCCGCAAAGGATCATTTCCCATTTTTATTGGAACCTCAAGAAACAATTGTGAACCTTGTTAACAGCACCAGCACCAGCACCAGTGATAATTCCGGCTCTTGGCCAAACTTCGGACCTGGGGGTTCAGTCTTAGGAGTGGGGGCTGAACCATGGTTCGATAGATCAAATGTATCGTGGTAGGTTTCTGTGTTTACATCTACCCAGATTTGGATTCTCCCCCACTGTATTCCAAGGTATTCTTGTGGGAACACAGTAGTACATATACATTGTTTTTATAAAATTTAAGTTTTATATGTTATAATAATTGGCAACTCACCCTCTATCAGGGAAAGAACTGTGCCACCAAGCTTGACTTTCGCCAACGTTTTGGGGTTCGGATTTGGAGGAACTATGAGAACCTTGCTATCGTATGTCGCAATAGCCACCTGAAAAACAATCAGGGGGTAAATTTCCGGAATGTTTCATAAGATTAATATAGTGTTTAATGCACATAAAATAAAATAAAAATGCATTCAATCAATAATTTTGGATACATAATAGAAAAAAGAACATACTTTTGTTTCTATTTATTTTATAAATTAATAGAGACAAATGCTCTTCGGCATGGGCTCGTGTACAATAAACTGAATAAACAAACTAATTATGGGGAAGAGTGGGCCCCATCTAATTCATCCTTGCAATCCAGAATTAGGAAAAAACCGCCCAAGGATATTCCGGGTCCGAAGTTTGGCCAAGAGCCGATTCTTCCAGCATCAGACTGGGTATCCGCTCCATCTCAATATCTATTACACCCCTGAATCCCGCAGTGGTAGAGTCCTGTCCAACCCATTATTTTCTGAATTTACAATAAATTAGTGATCAAAGGAACCTTTATAAATATAAGATAAATACCCCTGGGATACAAAAACAGGAACAGTGTCATAACAAAATGTTATTATGTTACTCAATTGCTTTACGAAAAGGTGAGACTAGATTCATAGATAGGGCATTCCCCACAAGAAATTACACGGTCCCATCACTATGAATAAAAATAGAATGATATAATAAAATACTATATAAACTTTATTTAAATAAAAATGTATACCCCTTTTGTTAGCCACCCTCACTATAGTGACATAGGTAAAAAAGGGGGGAAGAGCTAGAAAACCGAAATATATGTTTTATATTTTAATATAGTAAATTTATTTTATATAGTAGTCCATGGGGGAAGCACCTCAAATGGGGGGAAATCCTCCCCCAAAAACCCTGTTCAGAAATTCACACCCCCAACGGGATGCTGCCCCATTCGGGCGGGCGCCGGAGCAGATTGCAGATTGAGGAAAATGGGCGAAACGCAAATATATTGGTCCCACGGATCCCCATTGCTGTTTCCATACATCCCCATACCCACGAACCGAAAATGCCTTTAATGGGTTTCTGCAACTTTACCAACAAACCCACCCTACTACACTACACCTTGGACAGACCGGACCAACAACGTTCATATCCGCAAGGAAAGGGTTCATATCGCCTACGGTTCCATGTCCAAGTTGGGGAACTATATACGCTAGACTGCAGACGCGCAACCATCCCTCTCTCCCAAGAAGTTAGGAAACCTTTATGCCATTTCACACCCAATAGTGTAGAAAGACCATCTGCCAGGGAACTACAGAGAACGGAAACACAAGGCAATGGGGACAACAGATCCGACAACGGCACCGATGCGATCATCTGTTGCTGTGCTAGCCGATACCAAGGATGGGTTTTTCGCACCCCCCCCAACCGCCCATGATCTGTTAGCCGCAAATGACGCAAACGAAGAGAACCGTGTTGTAGGACAATCCCACGAGAACAAATCTGAGCGTTACCCCCTAACTTTCGCCCACCAATCACCAGGGAACCGGAGGCTATCATAGAAAAACAAGCAGCCGCCCTTCCCCCCATTGTGGTAGAACGAGCCGCTGATACATCCACCCACACACCCATTTTTGCCAAACCAACGGCCAAACCAGTAGCCAAAAAACGTGTCAACCCGGCTACTGAAGTAGGTAAACCGGGATGATAACGGGAAAGAACAAGGGAATAGGTAAGCTCTTCACCGTGCCAAACAGCCCGTCCCCCCGTAGGACGTCGAACCATATCCACTGACCCAAGTAAAACATTTCGCTCTACTTCCCCTGCCCGTTGTCCTCCCACCATGTCCTGAAAACGTCCCAGGGATAACGTTGGCCGCTTCCATCCGTAAAAACGCAGGGTAGGTGGCCCGTGGTGGCTATGCATCGATCCCAATAGGGCTTCATCCACAGCCATATGATAAGCCGCATCCCCAATCTCGTAGGCTAACAAACGCCAGGGGGAATCCACCCCCCCAGGTTCGCTGATGAGTTCCCTTCCCCTTTCATCCTCCATTTCTCTTCACCTCCCCCATTTAGAAATGAACCCCCCAAGGGGTAAAAAAAAACACCCTGCGAAGGCCATTTCAGACCGAAGCACAACACCTTCACCCCGTAATTGGATGAATCAGGTCCAGCCCTTCCCCACTAAGATTCATTGTGAACCCATGCAAAGGAATTCAGGAACTTCAACGATCCTCCTGCAGGAATTTCCCAATGCTATGGGCTTACATCCGCAACATGAACCCAACCTCATGGTTGGTACTTTCCAAATCAATAGGACCATCGATAGCACCGCCCTCTTTGCATACAATAACAACCTGGGCGGCTCCAGGGAAAGGGATAGGCAATCCTCGCTTACGCTACCAGGAAAATAAACCATATACCGAAGCCGCCCATAACAAACATGTACAGACAACCTGTTTCCCGCACACAAACCATGATCCTATCATAGGGGACGAGACCCCCCAATAACAAATCATGGAGGTAGCCTCCCCATGCTCCCTTGCCCTGTTTTTTTTGAACGTACCTGGCTATCATTTTTCCGGAAAGCCCGTGAGAAACCTGTCTCCTATGAACAATGGTCCCTGGCCATTGAGGCAGCAAAATACAACTGCCTACCCCCCTTTGATGAATTACAGGCACCCGCGGAATTACCTTCGCTCCAACCGTTACCTCACCAAATCGCGGTTGCTCGTAAGGTAATCCATGAGCTGCATGGCCGGGCAATCCTAGCAGATGAAGTAGGGTTGGGAAAAACTATTGAGGCGGGCCTCATTCTAAAGGAATATTGGTTGCGCAATCAAGTAAAAAGGGCCCTCATCCTCACCCCATCCTCCCTAGTCTTGCAGTGGGTGAAGGAGTTGACAAACCGGTTCCAATTACCTGCCCGTGCACAGAAAAAAAACTGGATGTGGGAAACAGAATCCCTACTAGTAGCCTCCCTCGATACCGCCAAACGTCCCCCTCATAGAGAAATCATTCTATCCCAAAAGTACGATCTATTGATCGTGGATGAGGCCCATAAACTAAAGAACCCACGCAGTCAGAACTGGCTTTTCGTAAACCGGATGGCTAAGATCTATTGCCTGCTATTGACAGCCACCCCCCTACAGAATCGATTGGAAGAACTGTACAACTTAGCACGGCTTCTTTATCCCGGTCGCCTGGGATCCATTAAGGAATTTTCGAAGCACCATGCATGCAAACAGAACGAAATAGACCATGTCCCTGAACTCAAAGAGGAAATCTCCCGAATGCTCGTGCGCACGCAGCGTACGCAAGTACAAAGATACCTGCCGCAAATACAAAGGAAGGTGTATTGCATTCCTATTTCCCTTACAAAAATGGAAAGAACCCTCTATGATGCTGTTACTCAGTTCGTTTGTGATCACTACCACCAACAAAAAATCCCCCTATTACAGCTCATTATGTTGCAGAAGGAAATATGCAGTGGTCGTGATGCCACTCTCCTGGGACTCACCCGATATCTAAAACGGGAACCCGATCATCCCGAAGCCCTCTCCCTACTCACACTGCTACGCAACGTTAGTCACTGCAGTAAAGCAGACCATGCCATACAACTGATCCGAGGCTTGGTTCCTGAGAAGGTGGTGATATTTACAACGTTTTACGCCACGCAAGCTATGCTCTTGCGCCAGCTACAAACAGAAAAAATTCCCGCTGTGGGTTTCCGGGGTACATTCAGCCGAAACAAAAAGGACTGGATGATGGAAATATTTGAAAAAAAAGTACAAGTACTGGTGGCAACAGAAGCCGGTGGAGAGGGAATCAACCTACAATTTTGTTGCCATATCATCAACTTCGATCTACCATGGAATCCCATGCGTTTGGAACAACGGATCGGCCGTCTACACCGTATAGGACAACAAAGAGATGTACATGTTTATCACTTACTGGCCCAAGACACAGTAGAAAATCACATCTGGGAATTATTAGAAAAAAAGATAGGTTTGTTTGAAACTCTATTCGGGTCCATACCCACCCTACTACAAGCAAAGGGGGGAGAAAAGAAATGGGAACAACAACTACTCCATTGCTTGGTTGCCCACCAAGAACCACAGGCTTTTCATCAGGCCATGGCACAATGGTTACAGGAACAAAACATTACAAAAAAATTAAAATATGCCCATAAAATAGAGGGAACACACCAATATTCAGGGAAGGGGATGGATATACAATAGAATCATTTGTTGCAAAAAACCACGGAAAATTAGTCCATCGGGAATTCATACAACGTTATCTCAGAGCCTATGGAGCCACCATCCTGTCCAAGACAGAAAACGAAATCCAGGTGGATCTCCCCTCCTCCATCGACACGGACCTCTTCCCAAGACCTTCACTCCAATGGATCCAGTCTCAGGGCAGTCCCCCCCCTTCTTCAGTCACCCGTACGCTCCATCTCCAACCACCCTCATCATCAGTTCCGGTGCAAACGGTTTTCCGTCCCGGCACACAAGGATGGGGGAATTTATTGCATAGTGCCCTACAAAACGGAAGATTTGCCCATCTACGGGAGGAAACCATCCACCCTGACCTATATAAACCATGGTTTTTTGTATTTTTCCATATCATATATCAATGTGATCGAAAACAAAGTCGTATAACCCACTGGGCTATTTCGCTCACGGACGGACAAATGATCCGCAATGCCTATTCCCTATGGCAGAAACGCTCCCTCCATACCCTGGATGATCCGAAAATGATGCCCCATCATCCTATCCCTATGAGTCTGGAAAAAGCAATCGGTTGTCTGGAAGAAAAAGTTCTCCAGGAATTGGAAGCTGAAGATCATTCATGGGCTACGAAAGCCACGCAACGATTCCAGAAAGCCCAGCGTGAACTCTCGCGTCTGTCCCTAGACGAAAGGGAATTAGAACAACGTTCACAGGAAAATGCAGTCCATCAGCAACCACGCATCGCTGTCAATGTAGCGGCGGCAGCACTCATCTATCTTGCATACAAGGGGGGAACCCCCTAGGATCATAAAAATTATTGGGTCCTACGTACGTCCCCCCATCCTGTCCCTACTCCCATCCATTACCCCGATCACCCTATCACGGTATTTCAAATCTGCGATACCTGCAGGAAACATCACCCTGAAGGATCAGCCCAGGACATGGCGGACTGGGCTTTTTACCCCCTGAACCCCTCCGAAGACTGCGGAAAGGCCTACCCTCACTCCCCTGGCCATTCCTCAAAAGTGATCCCTAACCGCCTACAAGCATCACGAAAATGGGAATTGTAAAACTGTGAGTCCAGCGAGGGACGTAAAACAAGGGAATGACCCCCCATCGGCCCACGCTTCCTCACAGCCTCTTCCAACAGATCAACGGCGTGTTTCGGGAGACATGTTCCCTGTATAACAGAGCTAATAATCCACCGATCAGATACATCCACGAGGGTTACGATATAGGTGTGGATCACCTCCCCCTTCTCCAAACGCGGAACCACCCTGATACCCATCTCCCATAGCTGATTCGGGCCTGTAATAGCGTCGTAAGGGGTCAATCCCTTTTCCTTCTGAAACTGTATAGCCTGTGCAAGCTTATCGGGATCCACATTCTGCCCGATTTCCTGATTATCCACGCCAATTTCCAAATTCATATCCACCCTTGACCTCCCCATGCAGGATCTTTTTATACATAATATTTCGTTTTTTTCGTCATTATGTTGTTCATTGTCACCACCATAATCCAAAAAGATGGAATTTCTAGTAGTAAATTAAAGATAATATTTATAAAAATATAAAAAAATAAGGAGTCGTCCCCCTAGGCCCCTAAACAAGGGACTAAATAACCCCCGACGATTCTACCCTTTCGCGGATTCACGCCCTGCTCTTCTTCCATTCTTCATAACTAGGACGAGGAAGGGAAAAGGTTCCCCCACCAGATACATAGTTTGTACCGGATAGTCTACCAACAGGATCCAGGGCCCCCACATCAATCTTTCCCTCTCTATATATTCCGCTCTGTATATGAAATTGAACAATCTCTCCAATGAACAAGTCCGCTTGCGGTTTCGCGTCCTCTCCATCTATAGGCAGTGACTGCTGCAACCGGCATTCCATCTGAATCTTGGCGGTGGCGATACGGGGAACCCGTACCACCTTGCTGGGAACCATGGACAAATTGAAAGCCTTCGCTTCACTCTGATCCGCGGGAAATTCTACTGCTGTTTCATTCATCACATCCACATTCTGGGTATCCACTGTGTGCACAACAAATTCCCCTTGGGATAATAGGTTGTTTGCCGTATCCTTACGCCCCCCATCCGGGCGCCGTCCGCAACTTACAATAATCATCGGTGGATAGGAAGCAATAGCGTTGAAAAAACTAAAAGGGGCTACATTGATGATACCTCGATCATTCTGAGAGGATACCCATGCGATGGGCCGTGGTACAACACAGCCGATCAGAAGACGGTAATTCTCCGCCCGTGTTTGCTCCGATGGATCAAGGTCTATATACTGCACTAATCTTCCCTCATTTCTTCCCAATGAATACACGGACATTGCATCCCCATTATACCCCCCCTCCATCTATCCGAGAACCCTAATTCCTGCTATCAAAAGAGTCCACATAGATTACCTGTACTCTCAACTGTACCCCTAAAGGGTAACCTGAACCCATAGAAATACCCTAATAAAACCAGTCATGCGCAGAGTCGATGGAAACCACCAAAAACAACCCAGAGGGATACAGTAGGAGGGGGGAAGCCACATATCCCCGAAACTCATAACAAATCCAGGTTGAGGATGGAAAAACATTGCCTGTATTTTTCTCCATTTGGATAGGAATAGGATTAATCCTCTCCCTAGGATGTCTCCACTATAGTGAACGATGTTCCCCCTCTAACGCAAAGTTTTGGAACGCACTAGGATGGGGCAATTTCGCGAACATCGTAGGGACACTGATGACGGTAGGAGGAAGCTTACAAATTTTCCGTTTCCATAACACGACATCAAAGGAAATCCTATTTCCCTGGCTCCTCCATGATGCCCTCATGCTAAGAAAAAATGTAGACCTTACTGCCGTATGGAACCAGCTTGTATGGACCCCATCCCTGCTCCTGATCCTCCCCCTGTTGGGTGTAATGATAGCCAGTTCCCCCACTGTTACTCGCGCCCTGCTCCCCCGCAACAAGATGAATGCGGCACAGCGACCCATTTACAGACTATCCCTGGCCCTAGTCCCCACCATGCTCTCCATACCCCTTTTTTCCTCCATCAGCAATATTGACCTTACAGGGGGTATCTACAGTTTCCCATCCTCTTCCTCAACCGGTTTCATGAGAACACTGTTTCTCCTCCTCGTCCTTAGCACCTTTTTTCTCTTCCTGCCCTTTGTAGCTGCAATAGGCAACGGTTGGCCTATTCAGTACCCCTGGTATGCAATGAAAACTCTTCGGAAAAGATTGCGCATTCACACCCTGTCCTGCTCACAATGCTTGCGTATGATCGGATACGGAGTAAGTTGGCCCTTCGGTACCATGGGAATCCAATTCCTGGTTGCACAAATCCTGGATATGATCCCGCTCCATGCCCAAAATATCAAACGAACCCTCTGTCTACCCATTGTTTTCGGAGTAGCCCGAAGCGAAAATGGCCTCCTCCCCTGGTGGCAGGGTCTCCAAGCGAATGTACCTGTAACGGAAATATTGCCCTATTTGATTTTTTGGATATCCCCGGCAACCATTGAAATACTCTTCCGGGGTACCCTATCACCCAGACTCGGATGGTACGGGACATTATTATCCACCTTTCTCTACCCTCAGCAAAATGGCTCCCTCCTCCTCTCCCCTCTCCCCTTTGTCTTTGGACTGTGGTTGGGTTATATCGCACGGCGTTGGAATACCACAGCAGCTATCCTCGTGCATACTACCTCCTTCACTGCGGCGAGCATTCTCTCATTAGCCCTAATCTCCGACCATCCTTCCCCCCATACTAATAGGTTAGCAATTGTTTCTTTACGGTATGAATGCCGTCTATAGAGGGTTTATCATAAAAATTTGGGGGGAGGAGACGAAAAATTGAACAAGAATTAGGAAAAAAACATGAAAGTGATGTTCCCCTTATCACCCCCACTAACGACCTAATTGGCACCACAAGATTCTATAGCCACCCCACGGGATAAGGGGGAATTGTCGCACGGCAGCGTCGGATTGTCGCGGTTCTACCTCTGTACTGGGCCTACTCGATAATAAGAGGTACTTTGACTTCCCATTCCATTCCCTATACAATGTGCGTACGCTGCTGTTCCTCATGGGAGACAGTGAAGTGTCCATTTCCAAAAAACACGGGGAGGGGAGAGGAAATAGGAAAAACAATCAGAACACCATTTATCCCTGCCCCTTGTCCCTGCTGCCATGATCATGGCAGGGGAGAGGGACTCCATTTCCGAATCCGAAAGCAAACAACAGAATCGTTTCCGGGGATGCTCCGTAAGGGATCCGTCCCGCTAGGGATTGTCATTATAAAATAGTGAAAGGTCAGATCGTATTTTACATATCATTATAAATATAATAAACTTATATAATTTCATAATACAAGGCATAGCAACGGGTTCTAAAGAAACTGCACTGATTTCTCTTTCCCCTATTTAGGTAATTTTTATGGTATAAAATTATCTGAATGTAAATTATGTGAATTTTAATAAATTAATTTTTTAACAAAATTAAGATAAGTAAGATAAATAGAAACAGGAGGTAGTTTACTATATGAATTTCATCCCTAGCAAAAAAAGGTCTAGAGCCCTAGTCCTCGGTATCCCCCTAGCAACCTTTATTACCATCCTACCCACTGAAGCATCGTCTAAAAAATCATCACCATCCCCTCCGGCAACCAACATGAAAACCTTGCAACAAACGCCATACCGCTCCTACCTCACGGCCAACAACGGGAACCTACCGCCTGCGGGGGTAGAAGACCCCACTTGGGAACCACATACCGAAAGAAAACTCACATCGAACCGAGCAGATGAAATTACGGAGAGTATCCTTAGGGTATTGGGAAAAAACAGGGATAATCCACCCGAATCAAGGGAAAATTTATCTGAAATAGAGAAAGAAATCAATAAAGTATTCCATAGGGAATTGAATCATTACTCAGGGGACACTATAGCGGAACGGAAGGAAAGGACGCGCATAGCAGAACAAAAGGGGAAATTCATGATAGAATACAAGGAAATGGTCCAAAACAATCCGTTGGAATTGCAGGATTCATCTATGCTGAGGAAAAAAGTTGGGGAGATCCTATCCAACTCCGACAACGTGGTGGATCAATGGGAAAAAACAGGGAAAGTAGAAGACCCCGCTGAGGAAAAAAGTTGGGGAGATCCTATCCAACTCCGACAACGTGGTGGATCAATGGGAAAAAACAGGGAAAGTAGAAGACCCCACTCTGGGTCCACATGCCGAAAGAGAACTCACATCGAACCGAGCAGATGAAATTACGGAGAGTATCCTTAAGGTATTGGGGAAAAACAGAGATAATCCACTCGGATCAAGGGAGGGTTTTTCTAAAATAGAGAAAGAAATCAATAAAGTATTCCATAGGGAATTGAATCATTACTCAGGAGACACTATAGCGGAACGAAGGGAAAGGACACGCATAGCAAAACAAAGAGAAAATATTATGGGAAAATACAGAGAAATTATGAAAAAAATAAGTTGGAGAGAAAAAAACAGGTTGAAAACACGATTAGAAATACGGAATGAAATTGAAAATGTTTTGTTCTAACCCGGCAATCAGAAGGAATCAACAAAATAATGGACATAAAGCAAACCAAGAGAAAACAGATAAGGGGAAACACAACTAGCCTATACAGACAAAAGAAATACATTCAACCAGAAAAGAAGCCAAAGATGGTGCTGCAGGGTAGAGTTCCATTTTGGAGTTGCAAGGGAGATTTTAGGCGGTCGAAGGGCCTACCATTTCAAAAGCATACTCTTATTTTTTTAAAAGTTATTAATCATCACAATTTTAGGATTAATTTTAGGATTCAGGAAATAATATCCAACTTTGACGAATCAAGACAAAATTGAGTAGGTAGTAAATACATGAAAAAAGGGGGAATAGGATCAGGGCCCCAATATACCTTAGATGGGAAAATCCCCCGAGAACCTCATTCAGGAATTCACATCCACAATGGGATGTTGCTGTCTCAGGAGGGCCAAAAATTAGGACTAAAAATTCCCCTGAAAATGCTGCACACCCGCTCAAATTCTGCCCCCTCCCGCCGGTTTCACGGGCTGGTCGCCATCTTGTTACAATAGGGACACAGATGAGTGAGGAGGAGTAGATTCGGTATGGGATTACGATCAGACCAATGGATCCTGCGTATGGTGCAGGAACAAAATATGATTGACCCTTTCGTGGGGAACAATATCGGTAAGGGGGGGGCTGTTAGTTTTGGCCTGAGTAGCTATGGTTATGATTTGCGTGTAGCGGATGAGTATAAGATTTTTCATAACACCTGGACCTCTGTCATCGATCCTAAGGCGATCCACGAATCCTCTTTTTTAGATTTCAAGGGACCGATATGTACGATTCCCCCTAATTCCTTCGCCCTAGCCCATTCTGTAGAATACTTTCGTATTCCCAGAGGTGTTTTGGCTGTTTGTGTGGGGAAGTCGACCTATGCCCGATGCGGCATCGTTACGAACGTAACGCCCTTTGAACCGGGCTGGGAGGGTCATGTTACCCTGGAGATTTCTAATACAACACCGTTACCGGCGCGTATTTATTCCAACGAAGGCCTTTGTCAGGTTCTCTTTTTTGTAGCTGATGAGCCCTGTGAGGTTTCCTACGACGACAGAGGAGGAAAATATCAAGGGCAGAGGGGTATATCCCTACCACGTGTATAAAGGAGAGGACAACGATTTGGCCTCCTAGATCCTTTTTCGGCATTTTTCGTCGATTCACAAAACGGATCCCATTTCTTACTCCTTGTACCTAGAAGATGAAGAGGGTCTCCAGACTTCAATTATGGCGGGATTGGGGAGACCCAGGGGGGCAACATTCCGTTGTGGGTGTGAATTCCTGAACAAAGGTTTTCAGGGAGGATCCCCCCATCTTTGGGACCCCCTTTTCGTACGGTACATTCTCCAGAAAACCCCCGAAGGAACTCTCCCGAGGAATTTACGCACGCAATCGAACACGGCCCACCATTACCGGGACAAGATCCCCGTCCTGTATGATTTTTCCTATTCGGATGGGGTCTCCTTCACACATACGATGCATATCCCTGGAGATACTCCACATTCCTTTTTACATATCACCCTCTATTCATCATGAAACGTAATCTGGTTGGACAAACGCTGGATCATTGCCTTGCCCATACCTGGTACTTTCTCCAAATCGGCCAGGGTACGAAAAAATCCATTCTCCTCCCGAGTCCTCACGATGGCGGATGCACGAACTTGCCCTACTCCATTTAACTTCTGCAATTCGTTGATACCAGCTGTATTGACATTTACCTTCCCGACTTCCCCACCGCCAGTTACTGCTTCACCCATTCCTCCCCCTGAGGAGGGACATCCCTTCCCCTCCACCCCCTTCCGTGAAGGGGCACAGAGTGCCTGTCCATCCGTCAATAAACGGGCTTGATTGATAGCTAGGGGATCCGCAAATTCCTCTAGGCCACCAGCTACCCGTAGGGCATCATATACCCTCGATCCAACGGAAAGGGAATAAACACCAGGTCGCCGTACGGCTCCCTTGACATCAACCACCAGTGACTGGGGGGACTTCTTTCCCTTCTCCCCTTCCAATTCCCTCTGCACCCCCGAATGAGACCGAGGGGGAGATACCACATCTCCAACAGAATCAGCTCCCTGTTGTTGGAACCATAGCAAACCCACCATGACTGTAATAGCCCAAGAAACCAAGATTCCCCCTACTAATTTTCTTTCCCGTTTGGTCTGCAAAAAAATGCCTGCTCACCCCCCGGGACAGAAGAGGAACAAACGTATATTCCATAGTTTTTCCTACCTGGCCCCCTTCCATTCCGCTGCTCCAGAGAAAAATAACTCCCTCATTTCTTTGCAACCTTTGTCGCATTTGCAAAGGGATCAACAAAAAACATGGTCCATTTGCAATCTAACCCAGGGTTGTGTGATTCACCCTAGTAGGACAAGTGAAAATACAATTACGCAAAACGTAGGCCAATACTTCCATAGATCTGTAGGCCTCAGAAAGAATATGATCTGCGCCACCCACCTCGATGAGAAAACTTTTCGGGGACAAGAATGGATGGTATTCTCCACTCCGCCCCAACTCCCCTTTTTTCGCTATTACCTCCCTAGCCAATCCCGGGCAAATCAAATTGAGACCATCATACAAATCAAACGCTAATGCGATATTATGACAAAAGTTCTCACTAGCCCCACCAACAATAAAAGTCAAACCTGCATATTGATCGCCCTCACATTCTACCGTCGATTGATCCCTTCGCGCAGTATCCCTATGTACATCCACAAGATAGGGAATAGGGCCGTAATTTTTCAAAACCCTTTCCACGAGACAACGTGGATCATCACAGGAATTAGGGATAAGGGCGCACGACCCTATGCCAAGTCTTCTCAGTTGATAAGCAAGATAGTAAGCTACTAAAACAACACCTCTATAGGGGGAGGGTTCATCAACAACCTTCCTCCCCTTCCTTGACGACCTCCCTGTTTCCAAAGCATGTAATTCCCCCCAATAGGTACTGTAAACGAGCACCTGAACACATTTCCACCCTGTTCCCCAGCAACCCACATTTTCTGTATCCTTCGGTACCCCCATCAAATCATCCGGTGTGCGGGAATCTAACGGGGATCCTGACATTCGCCTCCCAATTCCCTTCCCTCTGTTTACCTTATTTCCATAGGGTTTTTCCCGGATCAATTGATCTAAGGGAACAATCTCTAAGCCCAACGTCACCCTTAAACCATGAATGATTTGGGGTAAATAAGCCTCATAATCCTTATTATATTTTCCATTATCATGAAACAAAATGATACTACCCGGGCGAGCCTCCCTAAGAACGGAGATTACGATTTCCTTCGGATTACGAATACGATCACCTAATTCCCAATCAAGAGAGTCGACATCCCATCCCACCATCACATAACCGGCTTCGGCAACCCACTTCCTACGCTCCGAATCCGATTCGCCATAGGGAAAACGGAAAGAACGAATCCTGCGATGAATGATTTTATAAACTTCTTCCCTTGTTTTTTTAAGATCCTCCCATACTTCCTCCCTGTTTTTTTTGAGATAGGAGGCATGATCCCAGGAATGGGCCCCCACCGTATGCCCATCGGATACAATTTGGCACAATCGATCTGGATGATGTTGCACATTCTCACCAATAACAAAAAAGTGAGCTTTCACCCTTTCCTTTTTCAATATTTTCAGTATCCTTTGTGTTTGTGAATCACTGGGCGCATCATCAATGGTGATAGCAACAGCTTTTCCACGCCGGGGTCCATGCTCAATAACAGATGGGGAAAAGTCTGATACTGTAATCATTCTCCTCTTCACCGCTCTCTTACCTCTATATATGTTTTTTGATTTTATATTTCACAACCCATTCCACAATCCGGACCCAAGAGGGATCGTTCATTCATCAACCCTATGCCGGTTCAATGTCCCAAGTTCAGGATTGATTTGATATGTATTATAGATAAATTTATATAAACATGATTGCATAACAAATAATAATTTATATAAAAATAAATATATTTAATATTATTTAAATAAAATTAATTATGTATAAAATAAATTAAATTTAAATAAAATTATAAGATAGGACCACCCCTCGGATATTCACCCCCTTCCTGACCATCCAACCACGTCCAAGCCCTTCTCACCTAAAATTTCCCCGATTTTGATCGTACAAGTCCAAATCACCTGGCGGTTTGGACCACCTGCCCTGTTGATACCCCCAATTTCTGTACATAGGATGAATGCCCCAGGGGATCGTTCTCCATTTTTTCCCCGCAATCTAGAGCCGGTGGTAAAGCAATACAAATACCATAGGACATCAGTCTATATACCCCTCTATATCCATAAAATTTTTTTATTTTTATGAAACAGCATGACGGGAGGAGGAGCGAAAAAGAACAAGAATTTGCTACCGTTTGGGATCCATCAAGATGGGATCGATAGGTAGCAAAAACTATGTAGAAGAGGGGGGATAAGATCAGAACCAAAATATACTTTTTTATTTTTTAATATAATAAAATATTTTAAATATGAATCCATGAGGGAAAGGACTGAAGATGGAGGGAATCCCCCCTGAAAATCTTGTCCAGGGGTCCATATCCACAAACAGGATGCTTTGCCACCTTTACCAATCCTGGGCCGTATTTCCCGCTAAAAACCTCTCACAATCAATGGCCGCCATACAACCCGAGCCCGCTGCTGTTATAGCTTGGCGATAGGTAGAATCCTGAACATCTCCACAGGCGAATACGAAGGGGACACTCGTCCGTGTTGTACCCGGCCGAACCACAATATAGCCCTGCTCAGTTTGTTTCACCTGGCCCCGTAAAAAACGGGTATTGGGACAATGACCGATGGCTATGAAGACTCCATCAGTGGATAATGTCTCCTCCCTCCCCTCATTGGCATTATGAACACGCAAACCCACGACCCTTCCCTTTTGGGCAAGAATACGTAATGGTGTACAGGAAAGAGCCCAATCAATCTTAGAATGTTCCCGGGCACGCTCCTGCATAATCATGGAGGCACGCAGCTCGTTACGTCTATGAACAACGGTCACCCGGGTAGCAAATTTCGTCAAATAAACCGCTTCCTCCATGGCAGAGTCCCCACCACCGATCACTATGACATTTCTATTGCGGAAAAAGAAACCATCACAGGTAGCACAGGTACTCACACCACGACCCATGTATTCCTTTTCCCCGGGAATACCTAGCAGTTTTGCCGATGCCCCCGTGGAAATAATCAATGCATCCACCGACAATTTTTCCTTTCCACCTAGTGTTACCTGGAAAGGATTTTGGGAAACATCTACAGCAGTTGCACTCCCCGTCCGAATCTCAGCACCAAAATATTCCGCCTGCCTCCGCATACGTTCCATAAGCTCAGGACCCTGAATGCCATCGGGAAAACCCGGAAAATTCTCCACATCCGTGGTGGTGGTAAGTTGTCCCCCCGGTTCTTTCCCCTCTACTACAACAGGTGATAACCGTGCTCGTGCTAAATAAAGAGCTGCTGTATAGCCAGCGGGACCCGTTCCCAAAATCAGAATTCGAGGCACCCGTCCCCGGGACTCCTTTGTCGCCATAATCCACACCCTTCCCAAATCTATATGATGCATAGCCTCCCCTTATGCTCCACAATCCCATGCCCTTCCCTCCTGATCATAGGATCATTCGTACATCCCATGATCCCCCATAACCGGTCAACTGATGGGTCCCCGCAGGGAAGAAAGGGCTATGATCCGATCCCTTGGGGGATATGGATTGGCATTTTCACCCTATCATCCAATGGATCCAATGCTATGTAATCCAAAAGAAATTACATAGGATTCAGGCCAGGGAACGGCCCCAATACATTATTCTATATAAAAATTATCAATCCCGGGGGGATTGAAAAAAACCCAATCCCCTTCCTTAGAAAGAACTCAATAGGAAAACAACATCTATATCGCAGGGGCCTTTTATCGATCACGCAACATGCCCCCCACACGTAAAATGGGCGACACAGGGGGTGGTGCGGTTGCTCAGCTTTTTGCTATCATCATTAGGTGCCCTGTTACCTAAATGGATCATCGTTGCCTACGTCAAACACAGTGCTTTCCCACAGCCGCTGAGCGAGGAAGAGGAGGATTTATATCTTACCAAGCTAGAGACCACACAGGATCCTCATGCCCGGAGTATGCTCATCGAGCACAACCTGCGACTGGTGGCCCATATTGTAAAAAAATTCGAGAATACAGGGGAAAACACGGAGGACCTTATCTCTATAGGAACGATCGGATTGATCAAAGCCATCGAATCCTATCAGAGGGACAAAGGTACGAAATTGGCTACCTACGCAGCACGTTGTATTGAAAACGAGATCCTCATGCACTTACGATCATTGAAGAAAGCTCGAAAAGATGTCTCCCTACATGATCCCATTGGCGTGGATAAGGAAGGAAACGAAATCACCCTAATCGACGTATTGGGAACGGAAAAAGATGCTGTTCTGGAATTTGTGCAAACCAAGATAGAAAAAATAAAGATTTATCAATACTTTCATGTTCTAACACCTCGGGAACAGGAAATCATTCGCCGTCGTTTTGGCTTGGATAGAAAAGAGGAGCAAACGCAACGGGAAATCGCCAAAACACTAGGCATATCCCGCTCTTATGTCTCTAGAATAGAAAAAAGGGCACTAATAAAATTATTCCAGGAATTTTATAAGACACAGCATCCTGGCCATTTCCCAAACGTAAGGGAAAAAAAATCACGACCCCGGAGGTAGTTGGAAGAAATTCCCGGAAAATGAAAATTCCCTGCAAGGTGAAAATGGCAAAAACCTGTTCCCAATCAGAAAAAGATCACCCTCAAAAAAAATATACGGACCCTGGCTGTGCATTCAAATCCTAGGTACCGCTGAAAATTTCCCTAAATCGGGATCCCATGCATTCAGAGGCATAATTTGGGACGGGTAAGTTGATCCAAGAGGGCTATGGTGGGAAAAGCTACAGGTTAGAAATTCCACTTCAGAATCCCCCAATCTATCAAGTGGGGATTCATTTTCGTATGGGGGATTTTAGGTCCAGGAAGAAATACCGGTGACTCCCCCGAAACCCAGATTCCGACTGGGGAAGCAATTCAGAAACTATCAGTGCAATGAAACCTTCCCATTCAAATTCATACTATTTTACTATATAAAAATAAAAAATCAATCGTCAAATGCACGCAATGCTTTTCCTAATACCCCCCCCTTATCCTCACCCACATCCTCAGCTGCCGCCTTCATCACACGACTTGCCAATCGGACAAAAGGTAAAGATTGTAACCATACGTGACCTGGGCCACGGAGGGTGACGAAAAAAATACCCTCACCACCAAATACAGCACTCTTGATAGTACCCACGTACTGAACAGCATAATCAACGGAGGAGGTCATCGCTGCCAGGCATCCCGTATCAACACGTAGAACCTCATTGGGCGCAAGTTCACGCTCCCAGAGGCATCCGCCCGCATGAATGAATACCAACCCATCCCCAGCTAATTTTTGCATTACAAAACCTTCACCGCCAAAAAAACCTACACGGATCTTCTTTCGAAAAGCAACCTCAATGGAAACACCATGTGCAGCACACAAAAAGGCATGTTTTTCAGCAATGATCTGATTTCCGAATTTGCGAAGATCCAAAGCCAAAATGGAACCGGGATAGGGGGCCGCAAAGTAAACACGCTGTTTACCGAAACCTGTATTGGTAAACACCGTTAGGAACACCTTTTCCCCTACCATCCAGAGCTTTCCCGCTCCTATCAACTTATTCATAAGACCCGCATTTTTTTTACCACCCAGAACAGTTTCCATCTGGATGGCCTCCTCCATAGCCATCATAGCACCTGCCTCCGCAATGACACCCTCCTGCGGATCAAGTTCTATCTCCACAAACTGTGTTTCATGCCCAAAAATCCGGTAATCGATCTCATCAGCGCTCTTTACCATCTCAAAGCCCCTCCCCTTTGTTACCAAAAACCCAACCATCCTCCATCACCGTACAAAAAACAGGATATAACTCGCTACGGAGGGTAAGAACCATGTGATCATAGAGGGAAGACACAAACTGCCTCCTTCATCGCACGACGTACCGCCAGCGGGCGAAAGGCAAAGATTGTACCCGCACACAACCCGGACCACGAAGGATAGCAAGGAAAATACCTTCACCACCCAATAGAGCACTCTTGATAATACCTACGTACCAAACATCATAATCAACGGAGGAGGTATCGCTGCCGGGCATTCCCATATCCATACGTCATTCTTCTCCAGTGGGCAAAAGGCAAGGATTGTACCCATACGTAACCCGGGCCACAGAGGGTGACAAAAAAAATACCCTCGCCACCCAATAGAGCACTCTTGATAGTACCCACGTACTGAACATTATAATCAACGGGGGAGGTCATTGCTGCCAGGCATCCCCTATCCATACGTAGAACCTCGTTGGGGGCAAGTTCAAGCTTCCGAAGACATCCACCTGCATGAAGGAATATCAACCCATCCCCAGCTAATTTTTGCATTGCAAAACCTTTACCACCCTAAAAACCTGCACGGATCCTCTATTTGAAAAGCAATCTCAATGGAAATACCACGCGCAGCACACAAAAAGGCATGTTTTTCAGCAATGATCTGATTTCCGAATTTGCGAAGATCCAAAGCCAAAATGGAACCGGGATAGGGGCCTGCAAAGCAAACGCGCTGTTTGCCAGGACCCATATTGGTAAACACCGTCAGGAACATCTTTTCCCCTACCATCCAAAGCTTTCCCGCCCCTATCAACTTACTCATAAAACCCACATTTCTTTTACCACCCAAAACGGTTTCCATCTGGATGGCCTCTTCCATAGTGATCATAGCGCCTGCCTCCGCAATGACACCCTTCTGCGGATCAAGCTTTATCTCCACAAACTGCGTTTCATTCCCAAAAATCCGATAATCGATATCGTCAGTATTCTTTACCATCCACCCCCCCCTTGTTACTAAAAAACCCAACCATCCTCCATCACCATGCAGAGAACAGGACACAACCCACTACAGGGGCAGGGCCATGTGATCATGGGAGGAAAACACGGAGGGAAAACCGGGGGAATAGAATGCAATCCCCTATTCCCTTTGGACCAAACAAATAATCTATAAAATCCCAAAAACCCCCTCACTAAATCTTGTAGTTCGGGGTTTCCTTGGTAATTTGCACATCATGGGGATGACTTTCGCGCAGGGAAGAAGGGGAAATACGAATGAATTCCGTTTTCTCCTGCAACTCACGCAAAGTGCACGCCCCACAATAACCCATACCCGCACGCAATCCACCGACAAGCTGGTGAACAACATCCGCTAAGGGACCCTTACACGAAACTCGTCCCTCGATACCCTCTGGCACAAATCGAGACGGGTTCTCCTTGGACGAATGAAGAAGATAACAACTACCCTCATGGGAACGAACCCTCATGGCCCCGAGAGACTCCATGCCACGGTACACTTTAGAACGCCTTCCCTGATAAATTTCAATGTCCCCAGGCGATTCCTCCGTACCAGCGAAAAGACTACCAATCATAACGGCGTCTGCACCAGCCGCGATCGCCTTGACAATATCCCCAGAATAACGAATCCCACCATCGGCAACCACACTGACCCCGTGCTTTCGTGCCTCGGTAGCACAGTCGTAAACGGCCGTGATCTGTGGAACCCCTATACCGGCAACAATACGGGTGGTACAAGCAGCCCCAGGACCCATACCCACTCGGATCATGGTGGCTCCAGCAGAGACAAGATCTTTCGTAGCCCTTGCTGTCGTTACACTACCCGCCATAATGGCCAAATTGGGATAACGACTCCGTAGTTTCTCTATCCCAGAGAGGACGCTCCGGGCATGTCCATGGGCAGCATCAACAACAACGACATCCACCTGGGCATCCAGAAGTGCCTCTGTACGGGGGATAGAATCCTCCCCCACACCCACGGCAGCACCCACGAGTAAACGACCCTGTTGATCCTTGGCCGATGTCGGAAAACACATGGCCTTCTCTAAATCTTTGATCGTAATGAGACCGCAAAGAACACCATCCACATCTACAAGGGGGAGTTTTTCAATCCGATGTTTCCGTAAAATCACCTTAGCCTCCTGCAATGTAGTTCCAACAGGAGCCGTTATCAAATTTTTCTCCGTCATGACATCCTCGACGGGTAGGTCATAATCCTCCACAAAACGAAGATCGCGGTTGGTCACAATACCCACCAATTTTTTTTGTTGATCCACAATAGGAACCCCGGAAATCCTATACTTGGCCATCAGGGCTTCCGCCTGATGGATCTTATCCCCGGGATGCAAATGGAAGGGATTAGAAATAACGCCACTCTCAGAACGCTTGACGCGGTCTACCTCCTCCGCCTGCTTCCCGATCTCCATATTGCGGTGGATGATTCCAAGACCGCCCTGTCGAGCTATAGCGATGGCCGTAGATGATTCCGTCACTGTATCCATACATGAACTGATGAGGGGAATATTCAACTTATGATTTGCAGAAATTTCGATGGCAGTATCCACATTCCTAGGACTATGGGAAGAATGACTGGGAATCAGTAGGACATCGTCGAACGTCAAACCCTCTTTAGAAAACTTCTTATCCCACATGTTTACACACACCTTTTTCGAAGGATAAAAAATACCATATACACAAACATAGCAGAGAAGATGAATAGGTAACAGGCTATGAACGAAAAGATACCAGGGAAACAACCCTACTAGGTTCCAAACCCCATCTCCCAGGGACAATTATACTTCGGTAGGGCACAGGGACACAAGACGGGCACAGGCGGAGAACTTCTCTCCTATAGGGGTAAATTCCTATGAAAAATACAAATTCTATCCCTATAACCAATCCATACCAACCTCGGACACTAATCCCTGATTGTATTTATGATGCCCCCGCCGAAAAAATTATCATAACTTATTAGAATATTTTTAAATCAAATTATATGTAAAAAAATTTTTATATTGTTAATTTAGTATAAAACAGTCTGCGTACGTATTTCGGGTGCAAGTACTCTGGGGTTGAAAGATATCCTTTTCTGGGGGAGTGCACCTGAAAATTTAGTACGATCGATTATTTTTTATTGAACCCCCGAAATCGCTGAGGGATCAATGAATCTTGCTTAATTTTGTAAAGGTATATGTAATTATTTTTATGAATCTGCAAAAGACCACTTTTTGTTTTTATTTGAATCTCGAGAAACAATTGCAAACCTTGTTGACCACACCAGCACCATGGAATAGGACATCTGTATCGACTTCCTTGTTTTTATAGATATATTTTTTCATATTATAACAAATAAATAATCATATGTATAGGGCAATAGTGAAAAAATTATTATATTATACATATTTTGTAATAATGAACATAGCGATCAGCTCGGGAAGGTCGAGTAGACCCGGGGCATTTCAGCTGAGTCTCTCACGTCGAGTAGGGCTGGCATCTCAGTCAACCCTCTCACAGAACCACACGTACTACTCTCGCATCATCCGGCTCTTCTCATCCCATCCCAATCTTCAGACCCTTTAGGTCCTACTTCGATTATGGGGATGTTGCTCCGAGATTCCAGTGACCTCCTATAGTGGATCTCCACTAAAGTTGTCGTTTGATCTCCTCCAGCGGATCTCCCGCTAAAGTTCTCATCTAACTGTCCTCCGCAGGATGAGTCAGCCCCTTCGCTCCACTTCCATTACAGAAGCTTCCTCACTACTATGAGCTGATCCGACTTCGTGCACGGAACCTCGGTTTGTCCTCGGTCTTTATACATCTGGCGACAGCCAGACGCCGTACGACGATCTCTCAAGTTCCGATCAAGAGCCTACATCGGGTTCATCCCGCCTGAACACCGCATGCCACCGGGGCAGTAGATAGGTCATCCCCCACGGTTCATCCCGACGTTCGGGACCCACATCGGTTTTGACATGGACTATACCTTTCGATGCGTCTTCGGCTGGTTCGCTTTCGCTGATCTCCCCGATTCCCACCTGACAGGGTCATGCCCTGCCTTTTCCTAGATCGCTCACCACCGGGGTGTTTCCACACCAGCAGCACTAGGCGGTTTGTAACCTGCTACCTATCAGCCGGTTACGAAGGGCCGAGCAACCTTCATCTCTTGAACGACTTCTTGACACACATCCCGCCTGTACACCGCATGCCACCAGGGCAGTAGATAGGTCATCCCCCATGGTTCATCCCGACGTTAGGAACCCACATCGGTTTTGACATGGACTACACTTTTCGATGCGTCTTCGGACGGTTCGCTTTCGCTGATCTCCCCGATTCCCGCCTGACAGGGTCATACCCTGCCTTTTCCTAGATCGCTCGCTACCAGGGCACTTTATCCCAGCAACACTAGGCGGTTTGTAACCTGCTACCTATCAGCTGGTTACAAAGGGCCGAGCAACCTTCATCTCTTGAACGATTTCTTGACACACATACCCTCGGAGGGATTTTCACATTTTTAATAACCGAAAATTGGTACTATTTAGTTTTATAGGGAAAAGGCCCCCAATTTGCTTACGCTAACTACGGGACCGGAGAAAGCAACATTTTTTACATATAAATTCATATTTCATATATAAATAAACAAGAAGTATGAATAAAATAGCATTATTTAATAAAATATTATATAAAATTTATTTAACTGAAAATGTATCCCCCTTTCGTTAACCACCCTCAACATAATTAGATAATACATGACGTACTCTCCCTATTGTAACATCCCCTTTGTCCATTTGAGAGCCACCCTTCCTGTTCTCTGCTGAGTCGATTCCGTAATTCTGATAAATCGCTCCCTTTCAATTTACCCACTGCGCGCTTCGTCAGTATTCCTGGATCGATGATTCCCCACCCCCTGGACCTCAATTCCTCCATCTTTTTATTCACCATAAAATTCCATAGTTCTTCAGGTCTATTCCCCAGTTTTTTGGATATCATCATATTTTTGAAATCATCCACTAGACTTGGTCCCGGTCCTGTAAGCCTCTTTGCCGCTGCCACCTCCCTCTCGAGTACCTCAGTGATCGTCGTTGGTCCTGGTCTGAGACCTTTCTCTCTCCTCATACTTTCTTTAATGCTTGTCCTTATATGGCCAAATAGCCGATCATCATTCAATAATTTGTCAATCTGGGCAAACGACATACCCTTTTTGATAACTTTATCGTAATCTAAAAGAT
>NZ_UZAC03000003.1 GCF_900538055.1 Pasteuria penetrans | reverse complement strand
ATATGTATTACCTGAAAAATACCCTCAAAGAAACTTGAAGACCATCTGTTATTCCTATACAATCCTCTTTATACCCACTATAAAGGGAGGTTGATAACAGATGGTCTCAGGGTATTGTACCATAGAACAGTCGAACTTGGAAGGGGTAGAGGAATGGATTGAATGCTTCGCGGATAAGTGGCGCTGGTGTTCCACCAAGGAAGAAATTAAACTTGCAACCCTTTGCGAGTATTATGAGAAACATGCTTCATGGTACAAGGAAACATATGCCGATTATCATAATACTATCGGTCAACCCTGCAAGGATATCCTTTTTACCATAATCCTGGAGTCCATTAAAGAAACCTTTGGGTGGACAGACAGGGAATTGATCGAACGTATTCCACGGGAAGGAGTGTTCTTTGAAGCTCTGGGGGGCAAAAAAGGAAAGCCCCTTATAGGTAGGAGAACATTATACGAAGGCAGAAAACGGTTGTTGGCATACGAGGAGAAAACAAAATGCAATGTTACACGGGACTCCTTTCAGCACTTCACCACCTTCCAAAAGTCAATAGTAGGTATGACATCCACCTGCCGTAGAATGGATAGCACGCTAATCAACAGCAACATAAGGAAATTGACCCGTAATGACGTGATCTATCTGGTGGCGAAAAATGTGGTTTGTATCTCGGCTGAACTCCTGATTCCCCTCCCCGCGGAGTGGGGGGTTTTTCTGGAGAAGGGGTGTAAACTAACAGACATCGATAGTCGGCAATCATTGGGCTATCAGCCTCCCCTTCCCCCCCAAAAAGGGGCAACAGCAAGGGATCATAGGACTGCAGAGCTAATTGGGGTTTGCTTGGCTGTAAGGGAACAGGTCTCCCACTATGACAACATCAGATCAACCAAGGAGTATGCATTGCTGGAAAGGGTGATCTGGGAACAAACTGAGGAGGATGAACAAGGAAATCTCAGGATGCTCTCCAAGGTGCGTTCTGGTAGTCTACAAAGCCCTTATGATCCTGATGCTCAGTACAGGAAGAAGAACAAACAGGAATGTTGGGGATATTCCGGACAAATCGTAGAGGATCGTGATGGAGAGAAGGGAGTAAGCCTAATTTCCTTCTTTGATATGAAAGGTTCCCTTCATCCAGATACGGCCTTTGCGAAGGAGTACATAGAAACATGGGTTCCCCATGATGGAATGCGGTTGTGTGCCGATGGGGGGTACTACAGCCATGAGATAAGCGAACTTGCCCAATCAAAGGGTATTTCGCTATGCTTCACCAATATGACGGGCCGAAGGGAGAACCCCGATAAATTGAGGGCAAGCACGTTTGTGCGAGACAAAAGAACAAAGGAAATTACACGGTGCGTGGCAAACAAGGAACCCGAGAACAGCCAGTACAAACCAGGGAGAAAACCAGGGAGCGGGACCAGTGTGGCTTATTTCAACGGGGAGGATTGCAAGAAGTGCCCCTTTGCGGATCAGTGCATTGGCAAACTCAACAAAACAGGGGGAAGAACCATAAGATTAACCGACCGAACGTACTCGGCAGCGGAGCAAAGAGATCAATTGGAGGAGACAAAATATAGGGAAGCAGGGAACAGTCGTGCGGCCATTGAGGGCGTTTGCTCCGCACTAAAAAATGCTTACGGAGCTCGCCGACTTAAGGTGCGTGGTGAACGAAGAGCTAGGTTGACAATGTTCGCAAAGTGTGTAGCGTATAACACATCTCAAGTCTCCGAATATATAGTAAAATTTATAAGAATAAGAAGGAGAGAAGTCATATCGTGATGAGCATATCTAATAATTTAAAAAATTCATAAAATAATCGGAACTATAGGCCGGTCTATTTGGCGTGCCAAGGTGTGCGGAATAGGGCATTCATTTCCGCGATCATGGGTTCAAAAACCGAGTTTCCATGGTTATAGTAGAAATCCAACCATAATCGTTACGTTTCACACATATCCGGTCCAAAACATTCATACTATTCAATTTTTTATTTACATTACAAATTATCCATACATATTATACAGAAGTAATTCATTAACTAATAGCAATCAATATATATCATTTTGAAATATAATTAATATCGGAAAAAACCAAATCAACTGACTTTTAATTCCAGCACCAGCACCACCTCTGTAAAATGAACCAATGGCGTTGCAGAGGGTAGAAATTGTTTCATCAAGTCCATCATGCGCCGGTATTTCGGGATTAATAATAATAAAAATTACAAAAATATAGTGATTGTATTATCCAACCGTCCTCACACCCAAACCGAGTATAAACCTCGATGTTCCCGTGTTAGATCCTGGGCTTCATAATAATTTTTTACATATAGAAATACATGGGTAGTTGGGAGGGTAGGATATCCCCGCCCGTTTCGACATTCCAAACTAAGGTACTAGGTTGCACAGTGAACGTCCCAATTGGGCTCATCCCTCTTGTACACTGTGCATACTGCCCGAACGTATAGGACAGATCCGTTGTCGTTCTCTCCCTTTGCGACTTTTCCCGAGGTACCATACCCCTCAGATTTGGCGTTTACTTGGCCGCAACTGTCCATGATGAAAAGGGAGGGGCCTATCAACTGGTTATAGGGCAAGCCCAGTGACCTCAAACGATCTGTTTGCCTATTCGTTCCTCATATGCTACTCCATAATACTGCGCTTGCCTGATTCACGCAATAATTTCACATTCCAAAGCCGCTGTTCATCCACCCGCTATGAACAGCGGAAACCCCGCAAAAAATTGCAAGGTTCCGAAGTTAGTCTATAAAATGGTTGTTTTTCCATTTCAAATAAGATTATAATTTATAGACAGACAGGAGAGAAACCTAGGGCCCCCGCCTAACTCAATCTTTACAATCCAGAATTAGGAAAAAACCGCCCAAGGATATTCCGGGTCCGAAGTTTGGCTGAGGGTCCCAATGGTTCACAACCCCTCACTCCTGAGAATGAACCCTTAGGTTCGATATGCAGATAAGATCCGGAAATCTCCCCTTTCAAGAATTCACTACCCACAACAGGATGCTTCTGAACATAGAGTGTCTTGGCTTCCCCAAATGTATTTTCCCTCGTGTCCTCTTTTCCTCATCCTACACAGGACAGTAATAATAAAATTACCCATTCTTATTTATAGTTTGAATATATTTTAAAATATGGGGGCAGACAATGAACAAAATAAACAAGAGATATGCGTTCGCTACATTTTTTGTCGTTCCTACCTTATGGGGCCCTTACCATAAATCTGCAGCTTCCCCGCCAGAGAAGCTAGCCGGGCCCGATATCCAGAATCTGTCATCCCCGTATTCGTTGCCTCCACATGGGAATAGTACGGATGTGGAACAACCTTCCCCAACATCCTCTGTCCCCCAGCAGCAACATAAGGAAAACGATCTCGAACCTGGTAGACTTAGGGAAAAAAGGTCTCCTATGAAAAGGAAAGGTGGATCAACAAATACGATAAATACCAATGATAATATCAATACCATTATAAATGGTGTAGGGGGTAGTTCAGGGAAGGAACAGACCGCACGTACTGGATCTGGATATAGTAGATATAGTGAGGAACATAAAAAAGGATTTTTAAAAAAACTATCTGAGAAACAAAAAAATGGCGAAGCGACCAATGTGCGTCAGTTTGCTAACGAAAATAACATAGATCCTGATATGGCCGCTGGGTGGTTTCAGGAAGAACAAGAGCAAAAACTACTAAGTAAATACTCTGATGACCTAGAAAATGGCAAAGATATCCCTCCTATGGATCTTCTTAACTTTGCTGTCGAAAATGGCATAGCTACTAGTACGGCCCATCAGTGGTTGCAGAAACAAAAAGAGCAAAAGCTACAACAAGAGGGTAGTTCACAGAACCAGCAGCAAACCATGGGGACACAACATGGGGACAATGAAGATGATGCACAGAGAAAAAATAGGACAATAATTGTGGAAGATATGGATCTGCCGGAATCATGCCTGATACCATTATCAGGGGGAGGAAGAACTAAAAGGCAGGTATGTTCCCCCAGTAAGCTCGAGGAGACTGCGATGTCCAGTCTAGTGATAAATAAGGGGATATTATCTCCGGAACAGATAGATTCCCTCATGATAAAGAGTAATGGTAAATCTGTCAGCGTGTCTGGTACCTATATGGGTGATTGGATCAAGGAATTTCAGAGGAAGTTGAAACCAGAAGATATTCGGAGGATACCGCTAGAACATGTAAGGAATGCCCCCCCCCAATCACTGGATGCACTATACTAGATCCCAGTTCCAGGCATTAGGCGACAAGGTGAGTGAACTGGAAGGACCCCAGATCAGGTCATTAGGCGGCAAGGTGCAGGACTTAAAAAAGTTCCAGATAGATGCGTTGGTCCATTCGGATAAGTTCAAGGAGCTCACGTCCAATCAGATAACATACATTCCCTATAATCTTTTAGATTACGATAAAGTTATCAAAAAGGGTATGTCGTTTGCCCAGATTGACAAATTATTGAATGATGATCGGCTATTTGGCCATATAAGGACAAGCATTAAAGAAAGCATGAAGAGAGAGAAGGGTATCAGACCAGGACCAACGACGATCACTGATAGATTCGAAAGAGGACAGGGGGCAGTTCAAGTGGATAATTTCAAAAAAATGATGATAAACAAAAAATTGGGGAATAGTCCTAAAGAACTATGGGATTACATTGTGAATAAAAAGATGGAGGAATTGAGGTCCAGGGGGTGGGGCAACGTCGACCCAGGGATACTGACAAGGCATGCGGTAGGTAAATTGAAAGGGAGCGATTTATCAGAATTACGGAATCGACTCGGCAGAGAACAGGAAGAGGGGCTTTCAAATGAGCAAAGGAAATGTTACAACGGAGAGAGTGCGTCATGTAATATTATCTAAAGTATGTTGAGTAGGGCCATCATTTCAGCTGAGCTTCTCACGTCGAGTAGGGCTGACATCTCAGCCAACCCTCTCACAGAACCACACATAATACTCTCGCATTATATAGCTCTTATTGCCCCATCTTAGCGTCTAATGTGTCCCAGTGCGCAAACAACAGATTCCCGTACTTTCCTCGTATATTACTGGATCCACCTACGAGCCTTTCGCATGCTACCGAGCTTCTTATACTTCTTTCTGTCGAGTAGACCCGGCATTTCAGCCGAGTCCCTCACAGAACTGGACGTGATACTCTCGCATCATCCAGCTCTTCTCATCCCATCCCAATCTTCAGACCCTTTAGGTCATACTTCGATTATAGGGATGTTGCTCCGAGGTTCCAGTGATCTCCTCTAGCGGATCTCCCACTAGAGTTTCATTTTACTGTCCTCCTCAGGATGAGTCAGCCCCTTCGCTCCACTTCCATTACAGAAGCTTCCTCACTACTATGAGCTGATCCGACTTCGTGCACGGAACCTCGGTTTGTCCTCGGTCTTTATACATCTGGCGACAGCCAGACGCCGTACGACGATCTCTCAAGTTCCGATCAAGAGCCTACATCGGGTTCATCCCGCCTGAACACCGCATGCCACCGGGGCAGTAGATAGGTCATCCCCCACGGTTCATCCCGACGTTCGGGACCCACATCGGTTTTGACATGGACTATACCTTTCGATGCGTCTTCGGCTGGTTCGCTTTCGCTGATCTCCCCGATTCCCACCTGACAGGGTCATGCCCTGCCTTTTCCTAGATCGCTCACCACCGGGGTGTTTCCACACCAGCAGCACTAGGCGGTTTGTAACCTGCTACCTATCAGCCGGTTACGAAGGGCCGAGCAACCTTCATCTCTTGAACGACTTCTTGACACACATCCCGCCTATACACCACATGCCACCAGGGCAGTAGATAGGTCATCCCCCACGGTTCATCCCGACGTTAGGACCCCACATCGGTTTTGACATGAACTAGCCTTTTCGATGCGTCTTCGAACGGTTCGCTTTCGCTGATCTCCCCGATTCCCACCTGACAGGGTCATGCCCTGCCTTTTCCTAGATCGCTCACAACCAGGGCACTTTACCCCAGCAGCACTAGGCAGTTTGTAACCTGCTACCTATCAGCCGGTTACGAAGGGCCGAGCAACCTTCATCTCTTGAACGACTTCTTGACACACGGCCCACCAGGCCAAAACATTGTCATCGAAGCTCTGTACTAAAGCTTTCCTCAGTTGCGAGGGATAAAAGGCGCCATAGTAGTTCACCCCCCAGCCCCTCAATATGGGATTGGACCTTTCCGCCAACCTCATGCAGTTCCATACCTGGTGCTGGTGCGCGAAGTAAAAATCAGTTGATTTGGTTTTTTCTGATATTAATTGTATTTAAAAATAGTATGTATTGATTGTTAATAGCAAACTAATTGATTCTGTATAAATGGAAATTAATTACCATTTTTAACGAATTAGGATGGGTCAAGTATTATAGTGACATAGGTAAAAAAGGGGGGGAAGAGCTAGAAAACCAAAATATACGTTTTATATTTTAATATAGTAAATTTATTTTATATAGTAGTCCATGGGGTAAGCACCTCAAATGGGGGGAAATCCTCCCCCAAAAGCCCTGTTCAGAAATTCACACCCCCAACGGGATGCTGCCCCTAAGTGCTATTGACGATTTTTCGATCTGAAAACCTTGTAATTTAGTGTCAAGTATGTTAAAATTAAATTGTATAATTTTAGAATAATCCTTCCAAGTTATACAGATCCAGGTTGTATTTTTATTTATAAAATAAAGGAGTTGGTATACATGAAAGGATTGCCTATAAAAGCAGTTACCATTGTAACTGCGACTACAATGTTTGGTGCGGCCCTGTTGCCTTCTTTTGATGCTCAAGCTGAAAAGGTTACATTGAACGAGAATGCTTCGCTACGATCACTACGTAACTACGAAACGCTTGGATTGAATAAAGGTGCAACAGTTGAACTGAACCACCCCAGCGTACCTGCTCAATATCAATGCAAGCAAGGAACCGACATCCTGAGTGGAGAATGTTCAGTTTGGGTTGATTATCGTGTGCAAAGAGATAGGATCAGAAAAGAACCTTCTGCTGAGAAGAAAGAGTCACTAAAGGAAAACGGTTTCACATTAGAGGATCACGAGAAGGAGTTGAAGGAGGGGGGCGCAAACATATACGATCCTGTGGACGATCGTGTAATTGGTCATCACCCAGGAAAAGTTCTTGTTAATTTGAAACCCGATTCAACACAAAATGTCCAGAGTACATTTGTTGATGCTTACAATTTTGGCCCCCTCAAGAGGGTTGCCGCTGCTAAGTAAAGGTTGATACCTCAATACACAATAATGGACTGTCCCTAACTAGGGAAGTTTTTATTTATTTTAGATATAATCAAATACTGCAGTTGCCTCATACGAGGGCTGATATAGATAGCTAACTAACATTAAGCTCGCAAAGGTGGGGTTTTGCAGAAGTCAGGAAAGCGATGTAGTGGAAGGTACGGTGCAGCGTCTGGTTGATTTTGGCGCATTCATTTGTCTGGAGGACTGTGTAAATCCTATGATATGTTGAGTAGACCCGGCATTTTAGCCGGGTCCCTCGCCATGAACAATATTATCAATTGAAAAATACCCCCAGAAAGCAACTTGCGAACAAGGATAAGAAACCTAAAATTACCTATTTTTTAGGAATAACACCGTATTTTTTAGGAATAACACCGTATTTAGAACGCAAACCAATACTCAAAGTGAAACCCATCACTAAGAGGAACGACAGCAAAACGAGGTTCCCCCCCTATTTGATTCAAAACGAGCGCGTGCTAAGTAATCCCTTCCCCTTTCTTCCAAAAGACTCTATCCAGTTTGTCTGGGGAACACGATATCGATTCACAAATTTCGATAGACATGTATGAAACCTGAACATTACGATCCAAATATGATAAGCCCATGCGAATATAAAAAAACCAAATTTTTTATAAAAAATATTTTAAAGCGTCCTAAATTAACTTCCCATGTTAATTCTAAATTATGTATAATCATTGGAGCCACTCGGGAATCCCGCCCGACGTATTTATATAATAAATTAATTATTTTTTAAAAATATAACATAATAACAACAAGATCAAGCAGAAAACTATCCATGGGGAATTTTCCCGCCCGGTTTTCTACTATTTCCATAGAATTGCCCTCTATCCATATCCCCTTCAGATACATCCCATTTCCCACCAGACGAATTCCACCAAACCTCCTGCTGCAACTTCCCGCATACTACAGCCTCCCTCAGACAAATCCTACGCCAAAACCTCTCCTGATGTGGAACTTCAACCCCTACTGTACGCGCCAATTCCACCATAGCCCCACTAATGACGCCGACTTCTGTGGAACGACCCTGTAATAGATCCTGCAGCATAGAGGAATGATTCCGATAGGTCCGCCGGCATAATCTAGTCAGAGCCAACCAAGCATCCGTCCATTCCCAATGCCATCCCAAACGTTCCCCTACCATGAGTGCCTCCTTCAGTAAGGCTATGGCCTCAAATCGATAGGGTGGATCCACGATTTGCCCGTTGGAGATCCCGTTGCAAGCTGTCAACGGAAGAATGATACTACTAAGTACCCATTTCTCCCAAAGGAGCCGCAAAATCTTTGGTGCATAACGAAATTTTGGCAGCCTCTCCAACAAAATTTCTAATACGGGTGGCACTATATGTTCCCTATAAGTAGACATGGCCCCAATGGGGCCAAGGGATGTCACACCACTACCTGTGTGCTGCACCTGACAATACCCCGATGCTATGGCCCCCTCCATGACGGCAGACAAATAAACTAGCCTTGATGGCTTCCACCGACAAACGTTATCTCTAATTCTGAATCCATTTTGTAACAAAATTACAACGGTCAGGGGTGTAATCCTATTCCTAATCCTAGTAGCTACCTCATCCAAGGAGGGATATTTTACGGCTACAATGATTGCATCATGGGTAGGCATATCCTCCTGGATCCACGCTACGGGGACCTTCACACAACGGCACCGACCCTGTAGATCCACATATTCAATACCACGACATTGAATATCCGCACACTGTGCTGCCGTTCGCGTGTACAGCGTCACAGCAGCCCCACCACCGATAGAAAAACCCTCGTGAAGATGAACCCCAAGGAGACGGCCCAAGGCCCCTGCACCTAGAATAGCCACATGAAAAGGATGTTTCCACACCGGTTGCATACAACCCAGCGATCCTACGGGGGGAAGATGCTGCGATGGCATTCTATTCATAGAATACAAACTCCTTTGTATTTTCAGTATCCCCTATAAACAGGGGCACGACGCTCAGCAAAAGCAAGCGCCCCTTCACGACGGTCCCGTGTACCAACAAGGGATTCTACGGCACGCTTCTCCAATTGTAAACCCTCTGCTAACGAAACCCCAAAACCACCATCCAAGGACCGCTTGGCTTGGCAAACGGCCAGCGGTGCCAGGCGACTAATTTCTGCCGCCCAATCTTCGGCCTCCTGTAGGACACACTCAGTCTCCATCAATCTGTGAACCAGACCCCAATCGGCCGCTGTTTTTGCACCCAATCGACGAGTTGTCAAAATCATTTCCTTAGCACGGGACATGCCGATCAAACGGGATAAACGTTGCGTACCCCCGGCACTCGGGATGACCCCCCAACCCACCTCTGGGCAACTAAAGACGGCCGTCTTAGCGGCCACACGAAGATCACAAGCTAGGGCTAACTCCAGACCACTGCCCAAAGCTGCTCCATTGATGGCGGCAATCACGGGTTTAGATAGGCTTGCCAATTGCATCAGGGTGGCAGAGAGCTTTTGTGTATAGGCACGTACCTCCTCACTTACCAAACATTGCCGCTCCTTCCTGTCCACACCCACGCAAAAAGCCTTCCCACCAGCCCCCGTTATCACCACCACCCGCACCTTGGGATCATTAGCCACTACCGTAATACAGGACGATAGAGACAATAGAACATTTACATCCAATGCATTATAAACCTGGGGACGGTTCAATGTAAGTACTACGTAATCTCCCTTACGTACACTGGTCACTGTAGGCATTACACTCCCCCCTCTCCCCAGGCCCCCTCAGGGGCCTAACCCGGACATGACGCCCCTTCAGGCAAGGAATCCAACATATTCCTGGATTGTGATTCATTGGAATCCAAATCTGCTGATGTTGGCAAGGGAGAAACCACGCTATTGTCGCGCATACCCCCCCGAATTCCTCCGTCGCGCATGCCATTGTCGCGCATATCTTCTCGGATTCCTCCATCGCGCATGCTACTGTCACGCATACCTTCCCGGATTCCTCCGTCGCGCATGCCATTGTCGCGCATATCTTCTCGGATTCCTCCATCGCGCATGCCACTGTCACGCATACCTTCCCGGATTCCTCCGTCGCGCATGCCATTGTCGCGCATATCCTCTCGGATTCCTCCATCGCGCATGCCATTGTCGCGCATATCCTCTCGGATTCCCCCATCGCGCATACCACTGTCACGCATACCTTCTCGGATTCCCCCGTCGCGCATGCTACTGTCACGCATACCTTCCCGGATTCCTCCATCGCGCATGCCACTGTCACGCATACCTTCTCGGATTCCCCCGTCGCGCATGCCACTGTCACGCATACCTTCTCGGATTCCCCCGTCGCGCATGCCACTGTCACGCATACCTTCCCGGATTCCTCCGTCGCGCATGCCATTATCACGCATACCTTCCCGGATTCCTCCGTCGCGCGTGCTACTGTCACGCATACCTTCCCTAATTCCTCCGTCGCGTAAACTAGGATCTCGCAGCACAGCGGAAGGGGATGAAGTACCAGGGCGTGGTGAACTTTCTTGGAACATAGGCAAATCCTGCTGTCGGTTGCGTTCCCGATCCACCAATTTCATCAACAGCGTACGATGATCATCAGAAACGGACCGATAATTATCATGCAAACTCCTCAATTGATTACGCATGGTATCATTTTCTCTCTCCAAACGCTCCACCTGCAATGTTCTATCTTCTAATTCCCTGTTCAGTTGTCTATGCAACCGACGCAGGGTCTGTAACTCATTGCGATGTTGCCGGAGAAGACGAATGATTTGATCCAACGAACTGGGGGAATCGTCCTGCCCCACCTCCAATAATTCATTCCTGCCAACATCACGATGGGTATTTCGGATATCTCTGCTATCCCTGCTGTTGTTGCCACTGAGCCTCACCTCAGAACCTAAACCGCGACCATGACTGTTCTCCATATTTAAATCTATATCCATCCCCAAACGGGAAGAATAATTGTGATGCATACGCGAATTATTTCTGCTAATCGCCCGCTTTTGCCGCTTCGCTTTGGCAATCTGAATAGCAGTTTCAAAACTTTTACGAACCGAACTATTCCAGCGAAATCCACAGGCTGCCGGCGTCCTTCCAAGCTTCCTGGCTACCTCCTCAAAAGCGGATAACTGCGTGCCTCCCTCCTCAATATGACGCAGCGTAACTCGTGCTAATTCCATATCATCCTCTTCTGTCCAAGCATCCTGCCGTTTAACAGACATGTTATCACTACCTCCCCACCACAACTTTTATTATAATATAAAATAAATTTTTTCTATACATAAAAAATACATACGCTTGCCTTTTATCCCCTCCTATCACAAATGTGTTCCCCAAGGGTATAACGCCCAGAGGAATGGATCCCAAACACGTCAACTACACGCCCGATTTACTATCCCCCCCAATGTATGCAGGAAGTACACCCACCAGCCCAACCTAACTGCTAGACAACGGACTGCTCTCCAACAACTAATAGACACAAAACATCTAGTTTACCTCGTACCAATCATCCACATTCAAAAAATCACCCCTACCGGAGGGAACATTTTCATAACCACCGCGGCACCTCTCAACCCTCCACCCACACATTCACGCATCAGCTCCCGGCCTCTACCTTTAAGTTATGACCCATATAGGGAAATGCTATACCTTTTATGACCACAACAGCACCTCGAAAACCATCCTCTCCCCCATTCATAGACCCACAGAACCGGAAAATCCCCCACCTAAGAAATCATGCATGCAAATCTCGCTCTGGGTCTCCACCAATCTGCTTGGGCCGAACACAACCCATAAATATTGCAATTGCGACACCTACTGGTCATGAGTTACAATGACCTCAGGTCTATAAACGCAGAATGCCAAGATTTCATTACTATGGCAAAAGCATCACAACCCATCGAAGAAAAGGAGAACCTTGCATGGCACGTACATTCCGCACACTGGCCTTCTGGTGCCTAGCATTTGGGTTATGCTTTTTGGCAGGGGATATGTGGTTACCGGCCGCATTGTCTTTAGGACAGGCGGCGGCATTTATGCTTACCGGTCTCCTTCATTGTACAGAGAGAACCTATATGTATCTTTTTGGTGCGTATATGCTATTAGCATTTGTTGGACTCAGTATCTATGCAAATTTCTTCAGCGCGTAATACCACCCCTCCTTAGAAATTTTTCCTATGCACCAGGATTGGCGCGCCCTTCACAGGGGGCGTCAGTTCTTGTTGGCAGACCGTAAAAAACAGCTTCCATTAACACTAGGTATGGAAACTTGTGGATCCACAGGGAGATCGTAATCCACACCAGGAATAGCAAATCCGAACAACTGGGCAAAAGCCTTGCGATAGAGGTCCACATCGCCTAAAGTCCCTATCGTAGCATCCGTTGCCTTGACAAACCGATCCTCTACCTCCCTCTGCACCCCGGGATCCATCTCACGATCGTCCATGCGCAAGCGACCCTTTTCATCCAATCCCTTGGGCTCGGGATATAGTGCCTCTGCCAATAGTCGATACATTTGCTGAACAGTATCCTCGTGCATAGTACGCTCCTGCATAACCCGATAGAGCAAGGAGAGATAAAGGGGAACAACGGGAATGGCAGCACTGGACTGCGTAACCACAGCCTTATTGACCGATATAAGGGCTCTCCCATTATACTGCTGTCGGAGTTCCCGATCCAAAACATTCACAGTAGCCTCTAGATGATCTTTCGCACGCCCCACCGTACCTAAGCGATAAATAGGGTGTGTCAGACTCGGACCAACGTAGGAATAAGCCAATACCCGCACACCGGGAGATAGAAGACCTTCCGTCTTTAATGCTTCCACCCAGAGCTTTAGATCCTCGCCCCCCATGACAGAAACGGTCCCAGCAATTTCCTCCTCACTAGCCGGATCCACAGTTATGGTATCGACCTTGGCCGTATGAAAGTCTAGAGTCTTACTGCAGAAGGAAGCCCCTATCGGCTTGAGAACAGAAACATCCCATGCTTGCTTCGAAGGATGAAATCTACGTGGGGCCGCCAAACTGTAGACAAGCAAATCGACAGACCCCAACTTTTCTCTAACGGACCTCATGGTAGATCGTTTGGCACCCTCAGAGAAGGCATCACCACAAACGCTATGAGCTATCCTCCCAGACTGATCCGCCAAACGCTCCAGAGCAGATGTTAGATACCAGCCCGCCGTAGCCGTACGATTCTCCCGACTAGGCTTTTCCAAAAAAACACCCACCGTATCAGCTCCAGCAGCGAACGTAGCTACCAGACGTGTTGCCAACCCATACCCTGCGGAGGCACCAATGACCAACACCTTACGGGGACCCTGAATGGGGGGAAGCTTACGCAAATCCCTTACTTTCTGTTCCACCCATTGGGAACATCCTACTGGGTGAGATGTAGTGCAAATGAAACCGCGGTAACGAGGCTTGATATGCATAGAAAATCACACCACCCTTTCCTCATCATGACTCACATTCATTGGGGGAAGGAAATAAAACCCTGTACACACCAGGGATCTCCAGATGCCAACCCTGTAACAACACACGGAAAGACTCCCCCATGGCCCCCGGATGAAAGAGTTGTAAAAATTTCCTCCATTCCCGGGCTGCTGGGGAAAAGGGATCGGATAACGGAGGGGGGGCCAAGGATCCTATCACACCAGAATCTCCTAAAAAAGACCCCTGCGTACCATCCCATACTGTAACCAACCCCTCCCCTTCACCAACCCTACGTAAAAGATCAACGGGGGGAGTAGAAGTCAGATCCACCTCCCCCAGGTAGGATAACCACTCGGAGGGGCGGGTCAACAAACGATGACCATGATAGGCTCGCAGGGTCCCCTCCCTCGAAACAAGCAACTCACAGCGAGGTCGCATGTAATCGAGTATAAAGAACAGCCCCTGTGAACTCCTCTTCAACCATCGCGCAACCTCTCCCATAAAACACAGGGCGGCTTGGGGGATCTCAATCACCTGACCCGTAGTCAGTACACCGGGAGGAAAATCGGAAATCCATGTTTCCCAAAGAACCTGTATATCTGGGGACAAGGATTTTTTCCACACCCACCGCCACTTCGAATCCGCCCATGTCACGTAAGCCTCTCGAAGGGAGGACCTTTTTGTCCCCTGGTACCGTACTGGATGAATGGGCATGGCGTCAAAAAACTCACAAGCTACCACCAAGGCAGCAGATTGAGGGGGAATCTCATCCAGACTCGCTACTACCTGGGAAGGGGGAATCTGATTCCGGAGACGTTCACGAAATGCGGGACTCTTCTCCACAGCCCAACAAAGCCTTGCATCCAAATCTGCCTTCCTCCGGATATACTGTAGCCAACGACCCTCCCCCGGGCCCAATTCTACATAGGACCATGGCTTCCCTGTAAACTCCCGCAACTTCACCAACCATTCCGCCAAAAGGTTCGGATAGGTTGTGCCTATATGAGAAGGAGTAAAGAAATCCCCTCCTCTCCCCAAGGAAGGGCCCAACGTATAGTAACCCCATTGCCGATGGTAAAGGGCCTGCTCCATAACATAGGCCCAGGGGAGACAATTTCCCCGTCGACGCAAATCATGGGTCAATTGGTTGCGATGATAGGACCGGTCCAAGCCTCCATTCCTCCTGTAACATTATAGAGAAACGGAAAATCCAAACTGGATAATACCTTGACCGCATACAAACTCCGCCCACCTCGCTGGCAAACGAGAGCTAATTTTCGATCACGATACTTCTCTAGTTCCCTCCAACGTGCCTCTACCTCATCATGGGGGATATGTAGGGAACCGGGAATATGACCACTATCATATTCTTCCATTGTACGCACATCAACCCAAATATACGCTCCAGAACACGGATCAAAAGATTTTCCCAATTCCGCTGCATCGATCTCCCTGTACTGTGAGGGTTCATCTCCATGCATCCCCATTCCCCCTTGATCCTCCCAAATTATGGGGTATCTTTTATCATTCCCAAAGACCTCAGCTGTCCCTTTAGCTCGGGCAGAGAAATCACCCCCCATTTTTTGGAGCGAATTCTCCCCTCTGGATCAAGAATCAGGGTAACAGGCACAAAAGCTAAGCGATAGTGGTTGAAAACCGTTTTGTGGATGTCCAGGGCGATAGGAAACACACTGTCCCCCATTTTTTGCTCCACCGCGTAGCGCCCCTCACCTACATTGATCAGCAACATGTCAATCCCCTGTGACTGATATTCCCCGCGAAACTTTTGCAGGACGGAAAGTACCCTTTCACAGCCTTCACACGAAGTGGTGAAGAAAGTAAGTACAGCCCCCCTCCGACCAGGGACACTAAGGGACTCCCGCAGCCGATAACTCTCATTTCCATGCAATAAGGGTAGAGTGAAATCTGGAGCTCCCTCACTGGTAAAAGCAAGTCTATCAGTATCCGAATTGACACCCCGAATGATAACCACAGTTGCTATGGTGGCAAGTACTAACAGAACACCCCTGCGTAGCATTATTTTCTGGGTATGGGACAACCCATTCGGGAACAAAAAATCCCCCCCCTCCGGTTATTGTAACAAGAAGTAGGGGACAGGCCAAGTGCAGGGGACACGAAATTACTTTACTCTCAAATTTTGACGATCATGCAGGGAAATTCAGAAACAGAAAAATCTACCCTGAGGGTTCTGCAGAGAATAATATAAAACCTATTGTAGTATTTTGTAAGAATAAAAAACATGTTATCAAAATGTTATAATTATTCATTAAATATGAAAAAAGCATGAAAAATAGGCTATGTAAGTACCGTCAGCATGGGTACTTGATGAGAATGGCTAACAACAGGAAAAATATATTTTTATTTAAATAAATTTTATATGATGTTTAATACATAATGCTACGTTTAATTCATATTGCTTGTTTCTGTGCGCATGCAATATATATGTAAAGAAGGTTGCTTTCTCCAGTCTTGGGGTTGGCATAATCAAATAGGGAGGATTTTACTAAGAAAGTACCCTGGTTTTGGATCGTTATGTCCATCCTAATACTATATATATTATTTTTATAAATACTATTACTAAATATCAATAAAAAGTTGGGGTGTAATCATCCTTATGGATGTAAATGGGGGAGGACGGTTCGCACCCCTTTGGTAGTTAAAAGTTACCGCTTTCTGGTAGGGTACAAGTGAAAATTTAGTATGGACAGTGATTTTGGGTTGAGCCCTCCCTGAAGGTTTCGGTGATCTTCCCCAGTAGATTTTCCACTAAAAAATTCCTGTTTTACTGTCCCCATCGAGACGAGCCGGCCCTTTCGCCCCCATGGTAAGGGTTCCATCATCCACTATGGGCTGATCCGACTTCGTGCACGAGGTCCTCAGTTGTCCTTGGCTTTGATTACGCCCCTTTTTGGCCAACGGTTCCAACCGTCCATGCAACAATGAACCTCCAAAGTTCCGTATAAAGTATCTAGATTGAATTCCCCCTATCTGTTACACCACATGACCGGGTCGTCTTGCGTGACTTCCCCCGACGTACGGGGGACACACTTCGGTTTGGACATGAACTGTTCTTTTCGATATATCAATCGAACGATTCATTCTCGTTGAGATCCCTAATCTCCATTGGACAAAAGTTCTAATCCCCCCTTTTCCTAGAACCGCTTACTTACCACCAGTGTTTTCGCATCAGAGATGTTAGGTGGTTGGCAAGCACGCTATCTATCGGCCGGCTTGAAAGAACCCATTACAACCTTCATCGCCGACACGGCTTACTGGGCACACACTTCTCCGAAAAATATACGCACACAATCGGACACAACCCTAAAGGGTCTGACTAAATTCATAGAGAGGGGCATTCCCTACAAAGAATTGCACGGTCCCCGAAAAAGGAATGATGGATCATATGATAAAGTACACTATGTTTTCCTATATTTCACAAACAGATAGAAGACCCATCCCTAGAAAAGGGACAGGTCTTAACGTTGCGGGTTTCCTATAAAAAATGGGGACGTTCCTAGCAAATGATAGTCTCTAGTAGGAACCCCTCCTTGCCAATTTGTATACCGCCCGCTCCAAAAATACGTACCTTCTATTAGTAACCATAAACACACCAATAAGGATCAAACCAACAAGCACCCACCACGGGGAGGGTAGGAGGGAGAACAATCTCTCATAAAATGGACGTTCCGCCTCCCTCCCAAGCGCAACCGCATTAGATTCCGGCCTCTGCACTGGGGAGAGGAGGGGATCATTCTGCAAACCCTTTCCCCCGAAAACAGGTACTGCGCTGCTCCATGGTAATGAACGCTCCGCCTCCTTCCCAAGCGCAACCGCACTAGATTCCGGCCTCTGCACTAGGGAGAGGAGGGGATCATTCTGCAAACCCTTTCCCCCGAAAACAGGTACTGCGCTGCTCCATGGTAATGAACGCTCCGCCTCCTGTCCGAGCACAATCGTATTAGATCCAGGAAAACCCTGTACTGATGGAGAAACAATGCCGTTTGTCTTAAATGTTGGTTGGGATACGTCAGGACTTGATGGTGGGGATCCCCCTGACGATGGGGGTTTGGTCATTGCCGCTATCACCCCGTCTTTTGCTTCGTCATCATTGGGGGCATCATTTGCTTCCCCAGTGCTTCTTTCATCTCCCGGTGGTAACTCTCCCCCCAAGGACGAGGATCCAATCATCGTTCTGTCCCCTGTTTGGACGGAGTTTTCCGGTGATAATCGCAAACCATTACGGACTGCCGCAGCTTCATTCGCTCCATTGGATGAGGATACCCCAGGGGTCTTCTGGGACTCCCCTCCCTGATCCCGATGCGCTTCAAACGCTTGTGGTTCCTCCCGGGTGGGTTTCGACGATCCCCCGGATGCCTCCCCAGATCCCTCGGATTCCCCAGATCCCTCGGATTCCCCCTTGGTGGGTTTCGACAATCTCTCAGATGCCTTCCCGGATCCCTCGGATTCCCTCTCGTATACCTGTTGTTCTTTAGAACCCTGCCGTAATAACTCATCGGGAATGTTGAATTTATCATCCATTGATGATACATCGGGACGTTTCCCTGCCGGACAAATACCGCCACTACTGGAGGAAGACCCACCGGCCAAGGAAGAGTTATGGGAAGAAGCAGCGGACCCATAAGCACCACCAACCGGGGTAGTAGAATGGGGCTCAGTAACTACATGATTCGAACTGGGGGAGGGATTGGAATCTCCACTAACCGTAGTAGACTGAAACTCAGTAGCTCCTCCTTGATTCGGACTGGAGGAGGGAACGGTAGCCGCCGAATTGGAGAGAGAACCAGAATTCCCACCACCCAAACCAGAGAAAGCCCCAAGATCTCCACCACTACTCAGGCCAGTGGAAGGCTCATCAGTAGCTCCATTGGACAGGGAAGGGGAGGCCCCGCAATTCCCACACAATAGAAAGGAACCCAGGAGGAAAGGTGATGAATAAAATAGAACCTTGCGTATTGATCTACTTTTCACACACATGGAAAAGTACACTCTCCCTCTTATGTTAGAAGTTTGGCACCCTATGGCCAATATCCTAGAATACTCAGTCATAACCTCTACTCAAGAACTCCCTACCCAACCCATCAACCCAATGCTCAGCAAGTTGAGTAGATAGAATAAAAGTATTGAAAACATTAAAAATAAACAACAAAATCAACAGTAAATTGATGAAAAACAAGGAAAGGCTGGGATTCATTCTGCACACGATCCCGGAAGCAACCTTACCTGGAACCCCTCTTAAAAGGCGCGGAATCCCCCTTGGAAGGAAAGTACTTGGAGATAGATAGCCCGGTAGTTCCACAACACCCCCTTCACCCGTGCAAAATGGAAAAATATAGAAAAACCTGTACCCCCCGGAACGAACCCTACACGAACTATGGTCATAGAATAAAAAACCGGCAAACAGGGGACCTAAACAGAACTATACTTCTAAACAGAACTATACTTCTGAGTGGATATCTACCTACTCATCCAGATCCCGTGCAATTCACCCCAGAACGCCTATCCCCTCACAATGTTACTCCTACCCTATCGACGAAATCAAGGTCGGTAGATAGAAAAGAACTGCAGCATCACATCCCCCATATGGGATCCCCCCATAGATTGACACAACCCAACGGAGTTCCCCAGGGGTATCGAACAGGGGACGATAACCCGAATCAACAAAATCGTCATGATACACAAAATCTCCCCGCTACGCCCACTTGATTCCATAGCAGCACGTGGGTTATATTGTGAGAAAATGGAATAGGAAGGAGACGCTTAGTGAGGAAACGAAATTGGGATGTCGTCGCATATCAAATGAATGTTTTGTGAATTTTTCGACATAGAAAATGCGGTCCATTCTACTAGGCTGGCCCACCATTGAGAAACTGAGTTCTAGAAACGAGACAAACCTCATTACCCAATGGGATATGGCATCTACTCCTAGAAATTCAGTATGGATGCATTACGATCCTGTACCTACCCTACCCAAAATAAGAATTAGAAGGGTGTGTCTTTAAAAAATGATAGAACCCAGGAAAAGTAGTATGAAAATTGATATAAACAAAAGTTCCACTTGCTCACTACTACGCTGGTTACCCGGAGTCTTGCTGCTTCTCCCCGTCTCATCCCCTACAGAAGCGATAGAAAACGCTGTGGAGAGAAACCAAACAACAAAATCAGAACTACATAATACATCGACATCACCACCACCAATACCGGGTTCCCCTCAGCAAACAGAAGATCATCTACAACCAGCGGTAGATGCATCTACCACCTTATCATCAGCCGATTCATCGCAATCCAAGAATTCCCCTTCACTACAAGGCACACCACCGCAACCCGAGGCTTCCCTTCCACCACAAGACACACCATCGCGATCATCATATGGGCAACTGACACCATGGGAGCAAACAGCCCATACCATCCTTCATAAAGCCACAGGATTGGAGGGGTATAATTCCCCGACCGTCAGATGTGGTAGTGACATAGAGTGTATCCACAGGGAAGTATACAAAAATAACCCTGACAAAATGAACAAATTTCACGAAAGAATGAAGAGTATGGGGTATGAAAAAAATATCAATGATAAGGAAGGATACGAACAATTTCTTGATCTATTTGGTAAATATTTAGATCATAATGTAAAACAAAACAATATACATGAGATTCCAAAGGGACACCAACCTAGTAGGGAACAGGAAGAACTTATAACTAAATTGTCATACAAATTTGCAATGGATCTTGCCCAAAAGAACGGTAACTCGCCAGCGCATAGATATGCCAGATTCTTGATGAAGGCAAACAGCAGTAAAGAAAATCCACACTCTGCAATCAATTCAACCGACCCTGTTGTCGAAAAGAACAATCCAGGAGACAGGGAGGTAACCACGGAAAATAAATCCATTCAAAAAAAGGATTCCGAAAAGGAAACGAGCCCAATATCCCAGGAAAGGAAACTGGGAGGGGGGGCGAAAGAAGAATGTACTGTAGTGAAATGTAATGAAGAGGGGGTGGCCATACCTGTTCGTGTGAATAGGGGGTTCTACCTGATGAAACACGTACCCAGCAACCAAAGCGCCCAAAGCACGGTGACCATGCTATCCCCCCTGCCAGGACAAGCTGTCACAGCGGGAACACAAGGGGCATCGACTACAGGGAAACCAACAAAAACCACCCTTCTTGGAGAGAAAGCAGAGGGTGTCGAAAGTCGGGGGCCAGGGAATACAAAACCCGAAGGGGAATTGAAAAACCAGGTAGGGGAACCCATCCGCTCCACAGACAAGGCGTCGTCCCCTCCCGGGCAAGAGGGCAAGGAAAACATCAAAGATGGTGGTAACCCCCATGCAACCGTGGGAAATAAGGATTTGTCCCATAACCCTATGCGTACAACCCCCTCCGCTCGAAGGAATACCGTGAAGGAAGCACCAAATACAGCAACCGATATACCCAACAAGATTGTACTGAGTCTATATACCACAGGTTTGGCTGGGATTGTTGCCCTCGTCCTATCGATGCTACGCAGAAGAAGAAAACACAACCCATAAGGGGGAGGACCCAATCCCCCATTGAAATGGCACGGGGGAAGGAAGAAACAACAAAGGAACAACAGATGGTAGCAAACGAACATAGTCCACTACAAAGAATCCTTCCCCTAAGGGGGTGGGATTTTTTGCATGCAAAAACACCAACCACAACAACAGAACCCTCAGACTCGAAACTCCTTAAGGAACCAGTCCCCCCATACTCCCCCTTCTTCCCAATTTACATTTTCTCAGGGGCAGTGATCCCCAAAAGGTATAAACCGTTGCGTATCACTTGACCCACTGCCTCATATAGGGCCAGCCTGGCTTTGGCTATTGCCCTCCCCTCATCCAGTACGCGACATGATCCATAATAGCGGTGCAACATACCTGCCAGCTGTTGCAAATAGGTAGCAATCCTCTGCGGGGCCCGTAAACGACCCGCATCCGCCACTTCCTCTGGGAATAGGAGCAGGATGGAGAGCAATTCCTTTTCCATTGGATGCTGCAAAACATCTTCTTGGAAATCCGAAATATCCGTCCAGCCCCTTTCCTTCGCCTCCCTATGTAGACTGCATATCCTTGCATGTGCATACTGGATGTAATAAACAGGGTTATCCTGTGTTTGCGAGCGTGCCAGATCGAGATCTACATCCACCATGACGTTGGGGCTCCTCCATAGGAAAAAAAAACGCGCAGCGTCCACACCAATCTCATCGATCACCTCTGCCAGGGTAAAAGTGTTACCCCTTCGTTTCGAAAGCTTGACCGGTTCCTTACCCCTCAACAACCGCACCATTTGCGTCCAGACAATCTCCAGCACATTTGTGGGGAGTGAGAGGGAGGACAAACCAGCATACAATCGGAGATGGTAGCCATGATGGTCACTACCCCAAACATTGATGAGAAAATCAAAATTGCGCCGGAATTTTTCGCGGTGATAAGCTATATCAGGTAACAAATAGGAAGTATTCCCATCCTGCTTCACCAACACCCGATCCTTAGTATCACCGAACATCGAGGAAGCAAGCCACACAGCCCCCTCCCTCTCCCTTATCACCTCTGCTTCACGCAAGGCCTGTAAAGTTTCCTCTACTTCACCCCCTGTATGCAACGCGCTTTCGTGAAAAAAACGATCAAACACAACCCGATAACACGACAAATCTTGTTTACTCTTCATCAAAAAGAATTCGAGGCTACGTTCTCCTAGCAGGGACAATCTCTCCGCGGTAGGTAAGGATAACAAACGATCACCCTCTTGCCTCCACACCTTCCGGGCAATATCTTCTACCTCAGCGCCCTGGTAACCACCCTCCGGAAATTGGGATACCCGTCCACAGGAACGTTGATAATGGTGGTCCACAGAGAGGGCCAGCATTTTCAATTGATTCCCCACATCATTGACTAAGTACTCCCGGTATACTTCAAACCCTAGCGCTGTAAAAATACGTGCCAACGTATCCCCAACGGCCACACCGCGTCCATGACCTAAGTGCAAAAAACCCGTGGGATTAGCGCTTCCATATTCTAGTAATATCCTCCTTCCCTGTCCTTGATTCGAATGCCCATAGGTATCCTCCTCCAAAAGAATTTCCTTTACAACCGCTGCACGGGCCTGATGCGTCAAAGTAATATTGATAAAACCTGGCCCGGCGATAGAAACCTCCCCCCACTCTGTAGGCAGTTGCAAATGACGAACAATTTGTTCCGCTAATGCATGCGGGGCTGTTTTCATAGAACGAGCCAACTGCAAGGCTACCGTGGTCGCCAAATCTCCGTGATCACGATCCCGGGGAGTTTCCACCACCAACTTCTCCTGAGCAGGGAACCCTGCCTGTGCAATGGCCTTCTGCAATGCAAATATTATACTGATTTTATAACCCTGCCAGAGGGAGATCTCTGCTCCTCCCATGGACTATCTACCGCCTTTCCGGGGGAAACCCCAAAACAACTTCACGCAACAACTTGGCACCTAAAACACCCGTCTGACCCGTTGGATCTAAATCAGGGGCCACCTCCACCAAATCAACACCTACAATCCTATGCGCACTATAGGATAACCGGTGTAGAAAGGACAACAACTGGAGGGTTGACAATCCCCCGGGCTCCGGTGTACCCGTTCCAGGTGCATAGGCAGGATCCAGTACATCCACATCCAGCGTAACGTACAGTGGGGTATGGGGAGGGAGGTCAGCTAGGTCAGCTAGACAAGCCTCCATAGATACTCCCATAGAATTCGTATCCAAAAGGGGATACTGATGAACCCTTTCTCGTTGGGCATACGCCTCCTCCTCTTCCGTCCAGGATCGAATTCCAAACTGGTACAAGCGTCGTCCCGATCCCAAACGTTCTACCACACGCCGCATTACCGTGGCATGGGAGAGAGCTTCACCCATGTAGGAGTCACATAGATCCGCATGGGCGTCCAATTGCAATACGACTAAATCAGGATATGTTTCTAACATCGCTTCCACAATAGGGAGGGTCACCAGATGCTCACCCCCCAATGCAATGGGCCAACTCCCTTCAGTGGACAGGTTACGGAAAAAATCACGAATCAGGGCCAAGCTGCGCACTGTATTTCCCAGGGGAAGCCTAAGATCACCCGCGTCCTTGTACATAGATGCTACCATGGTTTTCTTCAGATAAGGACTGTAATGTTCCAGGGCCCCTATGCTACTACGAATCCCCGTCGGTCCCCAACGCGCGCCCGGACGATAAGTGACCGTCGTATCCATAGGCATCCCAACCAAAACGATTCCACCTGGGAACCATGGGGTACGTTTCACAACTTGCACAATTCCTCTCCCCTATGGATTTTTTGCTCAAGGAAGGGGGGTAAGACAAAGGCGGCTTCATGAATCCTCGGTGTGTAGTATCGGGTTTTCCAACCAGAAAAACGGTCTATATGATTCATACTGGAGGGATCTATTCGTTTCGATCCAATAGTAAAGGTCCACAATCCCGCGGGATAGAAAGGAATAGATGCCAGATAAATCTTCCCAATGGAAAATAAGGAACGAACATCCCCTAAAACGCGTGCCAAGATCTTGCCCCCAAGCCAAGGGGAATCCGTCTGGGCCGCCATTACGCCATCAGCGCGCAGTGCTTGGTGTACGGCCCCATAAAATTCACGTGTAAAGAGGGGTGAACTGAATCCATCCTCACAAAAATCATCCGTGGAATCGATAAGGATCACATCAAAGGAATCCTTATGATCACGCACATAGGCAAACCCATCACCAATTTGCAATGTGCAACGGTCATCAGACAAGGGCTTGGCCAACGAGGGAAAATGACGCCGTGCACTATGAATTACCTCCTCGTCAATCTCCACCAGAACTACCTCCTCTACCGTGGGATGACGGAGGACTTGTCCGACTGTACCCCCATCACCACCACCTACCACAAGAACACGACGCGGCTGGGGATGGGTAAACATGGGAACATGCGTCAACATTTCGTGATAAACAAATTCGTCAAATTCCGAAAACATCCACACGTTATCCAGAAGCATAGCCTTGCCAAAACCCGTAGTTTGGATCACCTCTAGCTTCTGATAGGGCGTTTGTTTTTCTTCCCATATTTTTTCCATTTTATAGACGGACCCAAAATCTCCATTATGAAACTCCTTATACCATAAACCCTTGTTCGCCATTCTATCCACCTTCTCTTCAACAAAATTAACGGGGATCACAATCCTACCGTGGCACCACCATGGATCCACCAGTCCTGGCCAGGGAACCCACGCACAACGATCACGATCCCCCGAGACACCACTAAGCGTCTCAGGAATCAGGAGTATGGTTGCCCTCTAAAAGAGATACATATTTTCATAAACCACTATATATCCCGTGGAACAAAATAGATTACTGGGGATCCATCAGCCCCTATCCCTTATGTACTAAGGGGCCTAGACATAAGGGAGGGTCCCGTTTCCCATAGTGATAACGACCTTAGGAAACCTGGCAATCGACTCCCTACGCCCCCCTACATTCTATCCCCATCTAACCACCAGAGGGAAGATCGGCAAGCATTTTCTTCAGACGCGTTTCCATATCCAGATCCGCACCCCTAGAAACATGAATTACATGACCTGATTTTCCTATAAAATATACCATCGGTGTACCTAAAACACGATAATCAGAAAAAACATTCTCGTCCCCTAAAAACACGGGGGAAAGGGAGAGGGGCTGTCCCGTTGCGGGATGAGGACGGTTGAGAAAATCTTGTAGTTCCCCCATACCCCCTTCCATATGAAAACCATCCATGTACAGAAAGTTGATCCGATCCTGATAACGGGCCTGCAATTCCTTCACAACAGGTAAATGATTGAGGCATACTCCGCAGGGGGTATGAAAAAAATAGAGAACTGTGGGTTTCCCCATATAGGTTGACAAACTAACCCTATCACCCTCCTGACCATCCTTCAAAATCGGGAGGACGAAATTGGGCGCACACTGCCCGGGCTGCACACCCCTTGTCCCTTTGCAATTGGGATGGGCAAGCATAACAATACTTGTTTTCCAATTTTTCCATATAAAAACCATGCTAATAGCAAGGAGAATTCCTATAGCAATCAAGGCCCCAGCCCCTACACCCCCGTGGGGAGACTGGTTCGTAACCCCTTTATTTCCCTGTCCACTACTCACGAAAAAAAACCCCCTTCAACGACATGGCCATTCACAATCGACAAGTTTATGAAACCCCCAGGGGGGTTCCTCAAAATACTCCCCCACCCGTTCATGAATATAAAAAAATATTATTATTTAATAAATACATAAGTATAATACAAAATATACCATTTAAACATGATAAGGTTATTCGACAAAACAAACCTAGTAAACATCTGAAGATCCAATGGCTTGGGGAGAAACCGACATTTCAAGCAGATTCTCCCTTACGTTTCCCTCAGACTTCCCTCAATAGAGTTCCCATTACCTGATTTTCTCCCCAAGCCACCATGGGATTATCCTCATCAGAAATGAATCAAGCCCTTTCACCATTATCCCGACAGGTACTTCGTTATAGTCCATTACGGCCCATTCATATCCTATTGGAAACACAAGGCAACCCATAACTACTTATGGACCCGGCGGGTAAACCCAGCCTAGCGACTGAGGCCTCCCCTTAGGCCCATACGCCCCATTATACGGACCCCATCCACGATCCCAATTGTCCATTCCCCTCAGCGGATTCAGTGAACCAATAATCTCGGGTGGGTGGTCTTTATTCCTGCCCCATCTACTTTTAGATTGCATAGTTCCGTACCTAGATCTAATTTGAAAATGACCCCCCATAGGGGCTTCCCCGCTACCACGGATCAATCTGCCTCTATGCGCAGCGCAAGGTGCCTATGTTTCCGCCTGTCCGAAAACTCAAATCATATTCTATATCAATATTCAATCCTTTTCCTTCTACATTAACTTTAGCAAATAACGCTCAGCTACCCTGTCTACAATAAGGGGTTACCTTGTTCTGCAATGGATGTCTGGGTCGTGTCCATCCTACCTGTGTACCCAGATGCCGACCCGCCATACGCAGGATTTCATATGGTACCTATATCGAAACAGACAGATTTCCCCTCGTTTTTGATATAAACTACAGTTTTCCGATACCTAGGAATGAATGTTTTCCCTATGATTCACAGAAACCCGCTTCCGCTGATTTCCGCGCCCTGTCCGACGAGTATTCCCCACCTCCTCCCTCGATCACCCACTACCAATGCCCTTTACACCAGCAAACAACCCAGGATCGTAAAATGATCCCCCAAGTTATGCGGCCGATTCTCTACTCCTGCTCCCCTCCTCACAGGACCACACGTACCACTTTCGCATTACACTAATGCGGCCTTTCTCATCCCATCCCAATCTTCAAACCGTTTAGGTCCTACTCCGATTGTGGGGATGTTGCCTTGAGGTTCCCATAATCCCCTCACATGTAACTAAGTCTTCCCCCGTGACTTCCCCCGACGTGTCAGGCTATACTTCGGTTTCGACATTTCAATGCGTCCCCAAACAGTTCACTTTCACTGGGTTCTTTAATCCCCACCGGACGAGGATTCTAGTCTTGCCCTTTCCTAAAACTGCTCGCCACCGGGATATTAGGTGGTGAGAAGGACCTTGCTATCTACCGGCCAGCTAGCTCCCCAAAGGGCCATTTACAACCTTCATTGTTTATACAGCCCACTTGACACACACCGAACGGGAATTCTAGTCCCGTCCTTTTCTGAACCGACCACCACCGGGTGTATCTCCACATCAGCAACATTAGGTGGTTGGAAGCTTGTTATCTACCAACCGATTCCAAAGGACCCAGTACAACCCCCATCGTTTATATGGCTTACTTGCCATACACCCGATAGAAATTCCACACCCCGCATTTCCCAAAACGCTCACACCAACACGCTCTATACGAACAGCATTAGGGTAGCAATTTAAATCTGCCACCTACCATTCGACCCCAAGGATCTAAACAATCTTCATCACTTCCGCACCTAGCTTGGCAGACACATTCCGTCCCAGATAATCCCCCCATCCTACCTTGATATCGTCCCTCAATTCTCTGTATTTTGCAACCACATGGGGGAACTATGCATCACCAAAATCGACCGCCTCCCAAACACAATGTCACCTCCAAAATAGATAATTTGGGTCTTGGCCAAACTTCGGACCTGGAATGTCTTCGGGCGATTTTTTTCCTAATAAAAATAAAGTATACATCCTACTTCGTTACCACAAAAATACCTCGGAATACAGTAGAAGAGAATCCAAATCTAGGCAAATATAAACACAGAAACCTACCACGATACATTCGATAGATCGAACCATGGTTCAATCCTCACTCCTGAGATTGAACCCCCAGGTCCGATATACGGCTAAGATACGATAATTTTAGATTCCCTATCATTGTTCGTGAATCGCCTCCCAGGATATTTCCTAGTCAATATTATGGTTCATTAATACTATAGGTGATAGTTCCATGTTACTGAAGGAAATCTCAAAGTTTGTCACCGGCATGATCTACCCAATGCTTGTCTTCCTCTTTCCAGTTCTGGAATTCACGGAAGGGAAGGGCTTACATACCCAGCAACGGCAACAATCCCCCGTTATGGATATGAATTCCCGAACAAGGTTTTTAGGGGGGACTCCCCCCCATCTTTGGTATTTCCGTCTGCATCCATCCAATAAGGTCCAGAATTTTAAGCTGGGCCTACCACATCGACTAGGGCCGGCGGCTAAAGAGCCTTCTGATGTAATGAACCCCGAGCAGCACAATAAAGGGAATGTTCCATGGGGAAGTAAACATGAAAACGATTCGAAAAAGATTCCCGTTGAGATTCAAACAAAATAATCCCAAATTTTTACAAAATTACCTATCTATTTATAAAATTTAATAATAAAATCGGAAAATGAACTATTTCTTACCAGTCAAATTATTTTTAACATGATGTAACTGAGATGTAAATGCTTCCTTACCTGATCCACTCCGATTAGCCCTCATCAAACCACCGTCGGTGTGCTCGAGGCCACATGCATGACCCAGTTCATGTGCCGTGATATCACGATTTGCCTTTTCATTTCCGTTTACAGAAACAGCAGAGTATCTCGGACTTCCCCCTAGGCTATGCTTTTTAATATCGGAATACCCTTCTACACCATTTGATTTTGTAAAATAAACCTTAAAATCTACATGACGTCCACCGGCGGGTGCGGGAGCCTTAGACTTAAATCTATTGGGGGTACTAGCATCATTCGCACTCACCCCAATTTCTGGCATGGTGTCATCATAGCTAACAACCTCAAATCTAAGCCCCGTTTTCTTTAAAAGTTTGTCACTAGCATAGTTCACTAATTGCTTAGCTTCCTCTTTCCAGTTCTGGGATTTACGGAAGGAAGGGGCAGCATATACGGCAACGGCGATAGTATTTTGATGGTTCGATTCCTTTCCAGATTGATTTGATTGGTCCCCAACGGATGACTTATCCGATGGGTGATTGCCAGATGATTTAGTGAATAATTGAACCATCATTTTCAATATAGAAAGAAGATCCCCACCTCCAGGTGACGATGGACTGTCCCCCGTTTCTGCAGCGAATGATGGGTAAGCAGAAAAACTCATCATGGATAGGGTTGAAATTAAAAGAGAGTATTTTACTATTTTTTTAAGTTTATTGCCCACAATCTTCAGCCCCCTCTCTGTTGTTGTTATTATTAGATTGTGAGATATTACTGCATGCAATAATAATATAATATAAATAAATTATAATATAATATATTCATAAAATATATATTAAAATTTATGTATTTAGCATATATATTTGTATAAAAATATACCAAATATAATATTATAAGAAGAAGATGAATCATACTTTTATATTTATTATATGTAATGTTACTTAAGAAATAAAAAAATGCATTACGGTGTAATTATTATTAAATATAAAAAAATTATATATGAATATTGTCAGCACAAATGATATGTGATTGAAAGTTACCACTTTCTGGGGGTCTCCGCTGTTCGTAGCGGGCGGACGAACAGCGGCTTTGGGGTGTGAAATTATTGCGTGAATCAGGCAAGCAGTATGATGGAGTAGCATATGAGGAACGGATAGGCAGGCAGCATCCGGACGGGTGTGTGCATTTTTCGGGGGGGATTTTTAGTCCCACTTTTTTGCCTCCTTGGGTGACCTTTTCCTGTATTTTTTTAAGCATAATTATCTTATTAATTTGTATAGATAGAAAATTCGTTCCTGTCCTCTAGTTTCCCCTCGTCCATTTTTATTATGAATCCTATAGGGATTGGGAAAAAGGCGATTCTTACTTTTCAAAATTTTCAATCTAAATCGTAAAAACACATGATTCCATACTATTTCTACTTTCTTCCTAATCCCTACAGTTCACGCTGTCTTCTGGTCCGTTCTTTCTTGCCGTTTCTGGTGATAACGGAGACAGAAGAGGGCGGATATCCGATAAGCAGCCCTGTCATCAGAATAGCAGCGGGCTTTATTCGTAATGCGTTTTAAATTACTGTTGAGATTTTCCAGAATGTTGGTACTCCGGTTTGACTTTCGATGGGTAAGGTCGTGCCTAAGGTGAATAGTGATCTCGAGCAGGCCTTTTCGCAATATTTTTACTGTTTTCGGGGCAATGGCTTTATAATCCTCGCAGATCCTCATGCCGATTGCATGGGCCGTTTCATGATCCGGAAATTCCAGAACCTCCTTGCGCAGCCTCCCAAAAAGTACCTCTGGTGGAAAAGAATCCTCCTCAGCGGCACCCCGCAGATTCCTAAAGAAATGGACAATACATCGTTGCCAATCCGATGTAGGATAATGAACACGAACAGCTGTTCTAAGGCCGGGGCGAGCGTCGGTCACGATTAAAGGAACCGATGATAAACCCCGTGAGCGAAGATTTTCGAAAACCTGGTTCCAGGTGTCTAACGTTTCAGGTGGACCGTATCCAACATAAAGAATTTCCCATACACCGTCCCATCTGCGTCCCAATTACTATGTAAATGGCTATTTTTTTCCCTTTGCCCCCACGGATCTTAAGATAGGTAGCATCGGCTTGAAGGGTGGAATACTGGTTCTGTAGGGAACGGAGGCTCCACGCGTCTAGGTGGCTATCATACTGAAAAATAAAGCGTTGGGAGAGGGTGGAACGGGGAATCCTCTTGCCGAGGATCCACTTTGTTTGTTCCGCGATGACCTCTAGCGACATACCGCCGGTTCGGAGGGGAACGATCTTTTTCAACAAGTAGGGATCATAACGGAAATAGGGATCGGCCAGAACCGACTGGAATTTGGCGTTTCGTAACCGTGGAATGAAAAAGGCAATGGAACCCCTATGGGTATCTAAAACACGTTTTCTATATCCACTTCTAATGATTTTACAACGTCCTCCGTTGTCTCTTTGATAGCTTTTCCACCCCAGATATTGATCCCTTTCATAGCCAGCCAACCATGTCCAAGCCTTTCCAATGGTGGAATTTCCCCAATTTTTATCGTTCAGAACTGAACGACCGACAGTCTGGACGGCTTGCTCGGGTGTGGACCCTGATTTTTGTAAATATTGTACCCGCTCTAGGAGATCGTTCTCCATTTTTTTATCACAAAATAGGAGCCGGTAGGGTGGTATGGGTATTGTGTTCCATAAATCTATAATCCTTCTCGTTATTCCATAAAATTTTTAATTTTCGCGGAATAGTATAACAGAAGGATAAACAAAAAGAAAATGGAAATTTATTACCATTTTAACGAATCGGGATAGTCCAGGCACTCATAGTGAATAGGTAAAAAAAGAGAGGACAAAGGTAGAAAACTAAAATATACGTTTCCTATTTTAATATAATAAATGTATTTTATATAGTAATCCATGGAGGAAGCACTCGGAATGGGGGGGAAATCCCCCCCAAAAAACCTTGTTCAGAAATTCACACCCCCAACGGGATACTGCCGTTGGGTTCCCAATTAACATTTCTAAACAAATAAAACCATGCTCCTTGCTGGAGCGGGTTTTTTGACGTATGGAGGTTCCGTACAGAAAGATCTAACCGTCCCCGGAAAGGTCCCGAACCCTACTCTGGAAAATGCGTCCACAGTGTTTGGGTACGTCCGATAAACCGGCTTCAACATAAAATATTACGCTGTCTATACTGCCAAGGGGATTTGTGGTAGAGTAAAGATAGGTCATTAGCTCTAACACCTGCTTTTCCATAGGAATCTGGACGTTCTCTATGGAGCATTATAGCAGAAGAGGGGCTAATGACCTAATTTTTTTGTTGTTTTCTTAATAACTATCAAACTAGGGGACTATGATCCTTAATTTTACAGTCATCGGATAGATGCTCCCTAGCAAGCATCTTATTCGTTTTCTAATACGTCACCGCCCACCCGATTCCTATAAAAAAATCCATGCTAAAGAGTCGCCGTTCATCTACCCGCTATGAACAGCGGAGACCCACCAAAAACCGAGGGAGGAGTCGCCCTCTCATCTAGCTTCCCCAGATGACGTTGAAGAAACCGCAATCAGACCCTGCAAACGATTTTCTATGTCGACCTCATTCCCCACTTGCGTGCTTGCATCCACAATATGTCCATTGGTATCAATAAGGCATAGGGCAGGAACCATCAACGCTATATCGTAGATGATAGACTGGTTCCTATCCCCTAAAAGAACAGGATGAATGGACATAGGTTGTCCCGTTGCCGGATGTGATTTACTGAGAAATTCCTGTACCCCCTCGACGCCGTTCGGTTCCCGATTCGAGAGATCCATATACAGAAAATTGATCCTGTCCTGATACCGATTTTGTATTTGTTCCATCACAGGCATATGATCCACACACTCCGCACAATTGGTTCTGAAGAAATAGAGGACGGTTGGTTTATCTAGGAACTCCGACAGACTGACCTTCCTTCCAGATTGACCCTTCTGCAAAACCGGTAGGGAAAAATCGGGGGCACATTGCCCTTTCCGTATCCCTACCGTCCCCCCACAGGTGGGCACAGCAGCCCTGACCCCACTCCTTCCCCGGTTATTCCACAGACAAGCTCCCACAACAAGGAGAAGAACCCCTGCCATGATGATCATCTGAATCCATTTTCTCCTAGGAGAGGGGTGTTGTCCGGAAGCATCCGTATCCATTTTTTGCCTCTCTGTCATCCCCTATCACCCTCTATTTTATACATTGCTCCCCCCCACTTTATACATTGCTCCCCCCCACTTTATACATTGCTCCCCCCCACTTTATACATTGCTCCCCCCCACGAGACGGACAAACCAGGGGAGGGCTTACCGGGGGAGGGCTTATCAACGAATTCCTCCTTGGATTCCCTTTTCCTAGATCCTCCATGCCCCCCTACTCTTTGGCACGAAAGAGGCAGGTTGTCAGAAACCCCCAAAAAATTGCAGCCGATAGACCCACGCTCGCAGTCCTCATAACCCCAGAAAAAATGCCTATGAATCCATCAGAAGCAGCACCCTGCAAAGCCCCTTGAACTAGCACATTACCAAAATTGGTAATCGGAACAGCCGCACCAGCACCCGAAAAATCGAGCAAAGGTTGGTAAAAACCCAAACCAGAAAGAACCGCGCCACCGACTACAAAGATACTGAGTGTATATGCTGGTGTAAATTTAAAAACATCCATTAAAATCTGTCCTATTGCACAAATACCCCCTCCTATGATGGCAGCATACAACCACATCATATGATTCCCCTCTTTCGTCATCATACTTTCCATTCTATTCTGGTCTATTCTGAAGGATAAAACACACCGGGAAACCACCACATTTGACAAAGCGAGCCCGTAACCTTCCCAACCACAACTGCTGAAAAAATAAAGGTAACATAGGACTGTAAGCGAAGGCGTCTTGCAAATACCGGAAATACATTGATTACCTCCGTCAAGGCACCCGCTAGCATCCCGATAAACGAACCCATTCCCACACCTACTATAGATAGAAGGACAATGTGAATACCAATATGAAGATCAAATAAATCCACAAGGGTAAATGATAACACCCCAGCTATAAGGGCCCATTCCAAAAAAACAGACTTTTGGAGTACATTAGCCAATTGTAGTAATCTCGGGAAGAGTTGCAGGGCCGACAACAGGGCTACAAAACCACTGCCCACAAATCCCCCCCCTATAAAGCCTATAAGGGTCATCCCAACGTATGCAAGGGGGCCAATGGTCATGGGGAATTATACAATGAATCAGCAGCAGTCTTGCTGAGCTTATGGGTATGGGGGCGATTCATGGCATATTGATCTAACAATTGTTGGTACTGGAAAGATTCGATTTCAAGGGGACTAGGTTCGCGATCCCTTCGTTTTCTCCAACTGCGATTGAAGAAGGCAAACATCCCCAGCCCAATACCTAACGCGTAGGGAATTTGTAACCAGAGAGGATGATTCGTAATCTCCCCCGTCAGGAGCTCATGGATACGTTGATGAACCTCCTGCATACCAACATCGGCATGAAAATACATAATCGCCAATCCCGAACCGAGAAATACCACAATCCAGGTCACCGCCAACACGAGATAACGAGGTGCCCTGGTAGCCGACGTTTCCCCCTCGACCAGGACCTGTGACGTACCAAGAAATTCCACCTCCCTATCTGGAAAGCGTGCATGGATTTGCTTGATAACATCCACAGCCTCTACCACGCTATGGGTCACCTGATCCGCTACTCTTCCCAATGGCAATGATCCGATCTCCTCGTTCCCCACACCAGTCGAAAATAGACATACATCCCGCACCATTAAAACCGCATCGGGTGGGGCTTGAACACGTTTACGAAAACAAAGGTAAATTTTTTGCTTATTGGCCATAGCCCTACCCCCGATTCACTGAGGAAAACTATATCCGCGATTTACAACCACCCCAGCCCTTATAGTTCCTTATCCAAGGTGTACTTATACATCCCTTTGTGAATTGTGAAAACCCGGTTGTATCCTAACTTTTATATGCCAACTTCCGTAAAACCCAAATTGCATAGATATAAATATTATTATATTATTTTTATATTAAATTTCATGAAAATAATCTATTCATACCCAGGTCCATAATCGAAACTATTTGCACTCTTTACCTACATCCCATTGTTTGTGCTATGTTTTTTCTATATTTAATAAATAAAGGACCTGTCCCCAAGGAAGGAGACAGGTCCCAACGTTCTAGGTGGTGTCCTACGGAGGGATCATAACGAATCACACTGGGATCAGTACATCATAAGGAAAAATGAAAATATTTTATAAATTTAATGTCAATTACCCGCAAAAAGTGAGAGGAGCGCCCCATAACAGAGTAATGTGTCCGGAGTCGGCTGCAACTACGGGATCTACCATAATGAGGGAAACGTTGGAAAAACAAAAGGGGGGGATCAGCTCGAAATCAACATCCTGGAGAACCCCGTAAAAAAGCAGAATCCTTGCCCCAAAAACCGGATTGAGATAGAAGAGCACTGGATGGGGAAAGGGTATTCGTAAAACAAAACCCTAATAGTAGTAAGGTACAAACCACCTCATCCATTTCCCCCATCTCTATCTCCACACGAATCATCCCACCACAAAAATCCGGCAATAATCATGGAAAGGGACCCCAACCCACTCTCTTCCCCATTTCTCATCCATCCACCTGTAGTTCCAGCTCCTCCCGAATACGCAACAGAATTTTTTTCTCCAATCTCGAAACCTGCACTTGGGAAACCCCCAATCTCCGAGCCACCTCCAATTGCGTTTGATCTTTAAAATACCGCAGATAAACAATCAATCGCTCCCGCTCCGTCAAACAACGGTCAATCGCCTCCTGCAGGGCCAGTTTATCAAACCAAAAAGCACCCGTTTTATCCGCAATTTGATCCATAACGATGATCGGATCCCCGTCACTGTCATACACAGTCTCGTAAATGGAGGAAGGGGCCCGACTTGCCTCTTGCGCAAATACGATTTCCTCCGGCTCCACATTCATAGCCTTGGCAATTTCCTGAAGGGTAGGAACCCGATCCAGTTCCTTGGCGAGCTCGTCGCGGGCGTTACGTACACGATGGGCCGTTTCCTTCAGCGATCTGCTCACCTTGACGATGCCGTCATCACGCAAAAAGCGCTGAATCTCCCCCAAAATCATAGGTACCGCATACGTAGAGAACTTAACATCATAAGCAAGATTGAATTTATCCACAGCCTTGAGAAGACCAATGCAACCAATTTGGAAAATATCATCCGAATCGTATCCACGGTTGAGAAAACGTTGCACCACTGACCACACCAAGCGAATATTGTGACTTACCAGCCGGTCACGTGACTCCGGATTTCCCTGCTGGCTTTCTGCAATGAGCTTTCGCACCTCCGCGTCCGTGAGATGATCATGGCGACGGTTGCGCACATCCGCATGCATCATGCCACATCCCTCAATTCACAACGGCTACATTCCTACTCGCCTGCAACTTTTTTATCATATGTACTACGGTACCTTGACCGGGCGTAGAACGAACCCTCACCTGATCCATGAAATGTTCCATAATGGAAAACCCCATCCCCGCGCGCTCCCATTCTGGCCTAGAAGTATACAAAGGTTGCCTGGCCTGCTCCACATCTACAATTCCCACGCCCCGGTCTGTAACCGTAATAGCTACCTGGGTATCCTCTATCTCCACAGAAACACGAACCATCATACCCTCAGAACACTCACCATAGGCATGAATCACCGCATTGGTAACCGCCTCGGAAACCACAGTCTTTATATCTGTCAATTCCTCCAGCGTGGGGTCGAGCTGAGCTACAAAAGCAGCCACGGCAATCCTTGCAAATGCCTCGTTCTCTGAACAACTCGTAAATTCCATTTCCATACGATTACGTTTCATGATGCCACCCCACACGAAGCCACAGCACTCTGTTCATCATCGTACAGTGTAGCTAATTTACATAAACCTACCATTTCCATCAACCGTAGAATCGAGGACGAAACCGAACAAAAGACAAGACGACCCCCATGCCCCGCAATGCGACGATAACGACCCAGTAGGACACCCAAACCCGAACTATCCATAAACGAAAGCCCTGCCAAATTGAACACCACATCAACAACCTGTCCGCTATCAAGGGCAGCGTCCACGGCCTCACGAACGCGTCTCCCCGTGTGATGATCCAATTCACCACACAAACGAACTACCAAAACACGCTGTACCGGTACCACCTGCAATTGCAGGGTCACTGGAACCCCCTCCTCCTATCCCCCCTTATACAGTATCCAAATGGAGAGGGGACCACCATGATCCAAATCCGGGCGAAGGTCATGAACCCCCACGCCCAGACTCGGAACTTCGTGATCGGAACTACTGATTCCTGCCCCCCAAGCCACATTTTTTAGGGGATTATTGAATCTGCATTCCCACTGACCTCACCTACCCGGTCTTATCGGATGAACAGCGGAACGGAGCACCCCCACACCATGGGATCCACCACCCCAATCCCACGAACAAAACCCCCTAGGCTGTTTCCTTGTTCTCCACTTCCTCCTCATCCTCCGAGATCACTAAATCACGAAACCACCGCTTGATACCTTCCCACGTACCTGCGGACTGAATGGCAACTGGTGTTTGTAGCAAAATACTCGTCCTACGAACACCACCCACATCAACCAACAGTTCACCAATTTTTTGACCCGCCTTCAGAGGCGCTCCTAAATCAGACAAGGAGACCCGTGTAGTTATTTTAGGCTGTCCTTCCGATCGTTTGAGGAGCACACCAACCTCATAAGGAGCCCGAAGGACCAACCGTTCTGGCTCACCATCCTCTACCTGATAATTGGCAATCGGTTCCCCCTTCCTATAGAGTACCCGACGGGTATAGGTACGGAAAGCATAATCCAACATCTCAGCTACCTCTGCATTACGCACCTTGGCACTAGGCTCACCCATCACAACTGCAATTACACGTAAAGGACCACGTTTTGCCGTCGCCGACAAACAGAATCCCGAGTGATCTGTAAAACCGGTTTTCAATCCATCAACACCAGGATAAAAACGTACTAGACGATTGGTATTGACAAGCCAAAAGGGCTTCTCACTTCCCTGACGAAGGTAACCCTGCTCCAAACCCGTATACTGTGTAATCTTTGAATGACGCAGTAACTCACGGCTGAGGACCGCAATGTCATGAGCGGAAAATACATGATCATCGACAGGTAACCCTGTGCAATTAGCAAATCTTGTTTCACGCAGCCCCAACTGCTGTGCCCGTTCGTTCATGAGAGAAACAAACTGCGCCTCCGTGCCCGCTAAATGCTCTGCTAAGGCAACCGTTGCATCATTAGCGGAGGCCACAGCCGTAGCCTGTAGGAGCTCATGAACCGTCATGGTTTCGCCCGGGGATAGGAATATCTGTGAACCACCCATAGAAGCTGCATAAGCACTAGCTGTCACCTGATCCTGTAAGTTCAGCTTTCCCGAGTCGACCGCTTCCATGAACAATAGGAGGGGCATTAGCTTTGTAACCGAGGCAGGGGGCAAAGCGAGATGGGAATTCTTTTCAAAAAGAACCGTCCCACTATCCGCATCCATCAATACCGCCGCCTTAGATCGAATAGCCAGTTCCACAGGGGTAGCGGGGGAAAGAGGTGGTGCCGCCGTAGCCCTAGGTACCGGTACCATACCCCCCCCTCCAATAATTCCGCTCACAAGGACCATTGTCAAAATGAAGTGCACACTATGCCATCGCCGCATCCCTGTTACAGCCTCCTTCTTGACTACAGAAACAAAAGTACCCCCTATAGAGCACTGTGTACAACCTATGGTTCTTAGTCTGCGCACGATGGGATAAGAGCATGCCTGTGGGTTACTCGCTCAATGGCATACCATACACAGGGAGGAAGGTTATCGTTATGGTTAATATCTATCATGTCTATTGAATTCTAATAAAAAACCATAGGATATCCGGAATATCCCTCAGGTATCCTATGGTTGGCACGCAGGAAACAAAAACACTTTATGGGACAAACCCTGTCATCTCAAGGGAAAACGTGAAATCAGAAAAAAACCGAACCCTTGCTCTCAACACCCAAAATCCCCAACATTGGGGAACCCTACACGGATGTGATTACCTTCTTCACAAGGGCAGGCGAGGGGAGAATATTTCGTCCCACGAAGGAGGACGATGGCGATTCCTTCTCCTCGGACCACCCAAAAGCATCGAACAACCCAGTCTTCGCCAAGGACAGCTTATCCCCCTTGTTAGCATATAGTGTCAACAAGGGAGAGCCCTTCCCAACCCTTTCCCCCCGACGGACATGGAGGCGAATACCCGCTGCAAGATCGATCGGATCGTTCTTGTGCTGTCTCCCCGCACCTAGTGCCATGGCCGCCCTTCCTATTGATAATGCATCCAATTTATCCAGGGTGCCTTCCTTTGGGGAATAAATTGTTTCTTTATAAGAAGCCTGGGAAAGTAAAGAAAAGTTGGTAACTACCCTCTCATCCCCACCTTGAGCACGTATCCAGGCCCTACACCGATCCAATGCATGCCCTTTTTGCAATAAATTCTCTAATAAATCCTTTCCTTCCTCTGGACTTTCTGCCTTTCCCCCCAGGTGAACCATGTAACCCCCAAGAATAAGCGAAAGTTCCCGTAAATCGTGGGATCCCCCCCCTCCTCCTTGTAACACGGTAAAGGCCTCCTGGACCTCCAGTGCATTACCCACCGTACAACCCAAGGGCTGCCCCATTTCGGTAACCAAAGCAACCACACGGCAGCCTACGGCTGCACCCAATTGCACCATGATCTCCGCCAGACGTACAGCCTCCCGCTCCTGCGGCAAAAAAGCTCCCGCACCCACCTTTACATCTAAAACAATGGCTGAAGCCCCGAGGGCAAGTTTTTTACTGAGAATAGAGCTGGCAATAAGAGGAAGGGAATCTACCGTTGCCGTAACATCCCGTAGGGCATACAACCTACGATCGGCCGGCGCTATTTCCTCTGTGGCACCCATAATGGCAACCCGAATGGACCGTATCTGTTCTATGAAACGGTCTACAGACAAACATGTTGTCATCCCCGGGATCGCAGACAATTTGTCCAACGTTCCCCCAGTATGCCCTAAACCAGCCCCAGAGAGTTTCCCTACAGGTACACCCGCCGCTGCTACCAAAGGAGCTAGGATCAATGTTGTACTATCAGCAACCCCCCCTGTACTGTGCTTGTCTACCACTGGGGAGGTAAAATGGGAAGAGAGGTCTACCCGTTTCCCGGAGTCAGCTAGGGCATGAGTAAAAGCAGCTAATTCTGATACCGTCATGCCCCGATAATAAACAGCCATAGCAAAAACAGCCATATGATAATCCGCGACATCCCCCCTCATATAACTCTGCACAAGGGATGTCAGCCTTTCGGGATCAATAGATCTACCATCTCTCTTCTGACGCAGTAAGGAAACAATATCCAATGGTTTACTCATAATGTACCCCTCTTTATGCATAGATGAAGCTAGTACGGAAACAAAACCACCTATCTGAATCCGAATTTTGCTTAATAAATAACTTTTTAGTAAAATAACTTTTTTAAGAATTTTTATACAGATATTGGAAGGTAAAAATGACACAATCGAGGCGATGTTCATTGCTGTCACCATTTTCTTACATCGATATCATAAATAGATCAATTTATTGATCAATTCTTATTCTTAATAAATTATATATAGTCACACCATCGTAACCTCATGACTCCCCACATGTTCAAGAACACCGGTGATCAAGGAGATAAACGAATCACGGGATCGTTCGGCCATTTCCAGAACCTCGAGATGATTCAAAGGCTGGGGGGAGGTTCCAGCTGCCATGTTACAAATACAGGAAATTCCCAAAACACGCATCCCAACATGCCGTGCAACAATAACCTCAGGGATGGTGGACATTCCCACAGCATCCACACCCATTTTCTGGAACACCCGAATTTCAGCTGGTGTTTCGAAAACAGGACCCAGGCAACCCATGTATACCCCCTCTCCGAGATCAATTCCACGATCCCTTGCCACCCTATGGGCTATCGCACGGAGTTCGATATCATAGGCGGCAGACATATCCAGGAAACGCTCACCTAGGGCTGGATCATGGGGGCCCACCAGGGGATTCCGACCCATGTTGTTGATATGGTCTGTAATCACCATCAATTGCCCAGGATGAAGACTTTCGGAAATACCCCCCGAGGCATTGGTCACGATCAACCACTGTGCACCCAATTGGTGCAGAACACGAATGGGCAAGGTGATGACTGAAGGGTGATGACCCTCATAGGCATGGAAACGACCCGACAAAATAGCTGCCTGTCGTCCCGCCAATTCTCCAAACCACAATCGACCCTCATGGCCAACAACCCCGGTATCGGGAAAATAGGGTAGATCACCATAAGGAATATCAACAGCATCCTTCACCATCTTGGTAAGGGATCCCAATCCAGAACCCAGGATAAGGGCTACATCAGGTACACAATCGGTTTTTTTCCGAATGGCCGTTTTTATTTCCGATATTTGCTGATATACTTCTCCCATATAGAGGAACACATCCTTTTCCAAGTCTATTCATTCCCCCATCGCTTCTGAACCCGATGGGATGGAACCCATATCATCCCCGCGAATCAACCTTCCTTGGGACTGTATACGACAGTCCCCTGCCGTGGAAAACCTCCATCACCCAAATCAACTGCTCCTAGCAAACCCACGGAACAAACGATTCTAAGTATTGTGTACGTAGGAGCAGATATATTCAGATTCAAACCCAAGTCCCCGACCCATGCTGGGAAAAACCATCCCCCAGCCCCCATAATAGGTTTCCCTGTTGTACGCGAACGCCGGAATCATGCCACCGAATGCCGCTTTGCCAAATATAGGATTGATGCAGAGCCTATATCATAACGGGCGAATCCCCCATCATCTTCGATACCAACCAGGGTTTCGACACGTGGAGATGAGCGTTTTCCGTTCGATTTATGAGGATCTGCTCCCACTGGTCCCTATAATCCACACCAGACAAACATTCCCTACCCCTTCCTGGAATCCACCAGCTACCGATGCTCTTTATACCAGCAGCGTAAGGCGGCTTAGAATCGGCCCGCCATCCCGACGGGGGGATTCCATCTTCTTGTCGAAATTCCCCTTCATTGTCCCTATACACAGGGTCCGCAGAACACACGATCCGACCCTATACGAAAAAGATCGGTTATCTCTGGTCCTTTTTTCGCCTGGTGACGGCCAAAGAATCCGCACACCCCCCAAAAGCTTCGCACAGGAAATTACATTGGATTCGTCCCACCTGCACATCCCATGGGCCACCGAGGCAGTAGATCATTCATCCCCATCAGTTCATTCCCACATCGCATACCCACATCATGCTTTTTCGACACGAATCGCGATTTTCGGCGTGTCATCAACGGTTCACCCCCATCCACCAATCTTCCCGCCCCGATTCCCACCCGACAAAGTTAGCCAAACCCTACTTTTCCCCAACCTATCACGATCAGAACCCTTGATCCCAGCATCGCTAGGCGGTTGGAAGCCTACCACCCACCAGACGATTTCACTGTATTCAACTTAGAGTGGACACACCCTAAGTTGAAGTGTCCCTTCATCATCCACACGAATTGGTAGAGCACACCCTCTCCATAGGGACATCCTATCAAATTTCATTATTCCCAGTCTATGGAATTCAAATAAAAGACCGTTGAACAGGTCAAGAGTGGACAACATAAGGCCCGGGTACCTGTGGACAATACGACGTTGCTGTCCGATACCATCAACAGATGGATAAAGGGGGACAGAGAGGACGTGTCGGATAGCCCGGTTCCTTCATCAAGAGTCCGGTATTGGATGGATTTGTCATCCCTTCGGTCCCGATACAGTAAGGTTATTTGATAATACCTCCTTTTTCATCCAATACCCCCTTGGTCAGTAGATCAGCACAATATTTCACAATAAACAGTTTGTTCATATTATTATGTATCAACTAATGGTACCTACATTTCGTTGGTTAAAAACCTGGTGATAAATAATAGAAAAGCATCTATCCTCGTTGTATCATCTTTCTTATCGTATATAAAAAAATATAAGTGAACTAGACGACAGATGATTCCCAGATATTGTAACACAACACCGAATAACTACGGAACAGAGGAGATAGAAAAAAATAAATTTTTTTTTCAAGATCGCCTGTTATCCACGACGGATCCCGATAAACCTTCCTATATAGAATTAATTTACACTCCACTCGTCCTATTCTCCACTGAATATGAACCTTTGTATATGGATAGATAATATGACTACCATAATACAATAGGGATGATATGCAAACATATACTCATCCCATTGATTATGAACATTATTTTTGACATGAACTATTCTCTTCGGTACGTCCCCAAACGGTTCACTTTTGTTGAACCCCCTAATCCCCCACCTTTTCTCAAACCCTAACCACCAGAGTGTTTTCATATCAGCAGCGTTAGGTGGGTTGGAAACTTTTCTACCTATCCAACGACCCCAAAGAAACAGGTACAACCTTCGTTGCTTGTACAGCTTATGGGACACACTCTTGAAACGAACTCCCCTTTTTTTGTGGATATTTCAATCAATAATGTAAAAAAGAATGCACATCCCCTCCCCATGTCCAGTAGACAGGATCAGAATTTCGATGGCTTCATGGGTTTCCTTGTTATAAATTTATAAATATATAATAAATATTATAATATTTTTAAGTAATTTTGTCTATGATATTTAGAGGATCGCATCCCCCATGTAGAGATCCTTTATTTTATCTGAGAACCCTGTACAAAAAATTGGGCCTTCTTCAGAAACCATCATAAAAAATAGGCCCTTTGGGGCCTATTTGAATTCGTAACCATCAAAATCTTAGTAGGGTCTAGAAAGACACCCTTCAACGCAAAATATACAACTCAGCATACGGAAATGAATCCAACCTTTATCATCTGACACCTAAGGACTTGAATACACCATCCGTAGCACCCTGGATTTCCTTCGATATGTCTCCTGCTGATTTTTTCTTTGTCATCTGGACCATTGTGTCTGAAATCATCCTCGGCAATATCGGGGCCATAACCGACATAAAACCACGAATTATTTTATCTAAAGTTGCCCCCCCGGAAGTATCCGTCTGTGCAGATGATTGGGATCTATCCGCTGTCTTTTCCTTTGTCTGTGTAGATGATTGGGATCTATCCGCTGCCTTATCCGTTGTCTGTGTAGATGATTGAGATCTATCATCCGCTGACTTGTCCGTTGTCTGTGTAGATGATTGAGATTTATCCGCTGTCTTGCTCGTCGCCTTATCCGTTGTCTGTGCGGATGATTGGGATCTATCCGCTGTCTTGCTCGCCGCCTTACCCGTTGTCTGTGCGGATGATCGAGACTGAGAATTAGCAGCCGATAAACCAACTGACAAGGGAGACATAAAAATGAATGAAAATATCGCGCTTCCAACCATCATATCCACAAACACTTTTCTAATAATTTTTCTCGGTTTGCAAATTTTCATGTCACATCTCCCCTCGCTTTTTAGGTAATTTTTTATCATATAAAAATTTATAAATAAAAAATAAAATGCATCTATATAAAATACATCTATAGTTTATATACTATCACCTATGTAATAATAAATAAAGTCTAATTTTTATATATAATTAATTAAAAAAATAAAAATATTTATTATATAGATATACCGATCACTCAATGATATCTCACATGGATAATTTACCCCAAACCCGGTTGCATCCGATCGTACGCGTAAATTCTTCATGGGATCCCTTCATGGATTTTTTGACACGTTCCACATAGGGTCCTCTGGTGTTCCTCTTAGCTTCCCCGCCATTCGTCGAGTGGGGGTGGGGCTTGATATCTCAGCATCCAGCTCTCTTACAGAACCAAGTGATCTCCTATTGATACGGCCCCTCTCATCCCATCCCAACCCCCAGATCGGTGTTTAGGTCCTACTTCGGTTATGGAATAGCCCTGGGATTCCATCGTCAGGTAAACCCGGTATTTCAACCGGGCCTGTCACAGAAACAAACCCAACACCCCCACGTAACCCGGCCCTTTTCTCCTCACCCCACATAAGATCAACGGTACACACCGTATGTCCACTATGATGGTTGTGTGAAACGCAGGACCGATAGAATTCCCTGTTTTCCACTTGATCTTTCCGGGACCAGTCCGGTGAGGCTAGGCCCTTTGCCCCCTTCTCACTTATAAGGCCTCCTAGCTACTACAAACCAGTCCGCCCTCCATGGCAGGTCCCCTCGATATCTCCTCCGGCTTTTTACGGCCTGGTGACGATCAGCCGCTAAACGTCCGAACGAACAGGTTTCCAAACGAAAAAAATCATATTGGGTTCATTCTGCCTGTACACCGCATGCCGCTAGGACAGTAGATAGGTCGTCGTCCTCCGTGATTTCTCCCGACGTATCACAACACACCCAGGTTTTGACATGAACGGATCCCTTTCAATGCGTCCCCAAACGGTTCACTCCCGTTGAGCTCTCTAATCCCCACCGAACAAGGATTCTATAGCCCCTCCTTTTCCCTAGCCGCTCACCACCGGAGTGGTTTCTACACCAGTAGCGCGTTAGATGGTTGGAAGCCCGGCTACCTACCCAGATCCGAAGGGCCATTTACAACCCCCACCGCTTACACATCGTACTAGACACACTCCTAATACAATATATTTTATTTATATAAATATTATCATGCAATATCAATAAACAAAGTTTTGAGTAGTACCACTTATAGACATAGGTGGAAGAGGGCTGTTCACACCCATCTAGTGATAGAACGCAGATAGGATGGTGTCCAGGGGATTCCTTTATGTTGGATACGATCCTCCAAAAATGTGGGGTACCTGGGACCCTATTTTCAAAAATATTCGCCCACAGCATTGGTTTCCTTTCCTCGATCGTTACCGATGCCCACCCTAGCCTCAGGACAGCCGTTCGTACCAAGGACCCTGCACCGTATTAGCAAGGGTATATAGCCCATTTCTTTAGAAATCTGCGGATGTGTCCTCGGGAAAGACCTCTTTCTGCCGAAAATACCCCTCGGGAAGATTGAGGTTCTGGAATCCCCCAATCCCGGGGACAGGGCCTACGCGAAGAGCATGGGGATCTGCAAGAATTCAGAACTGAAACCGGCAAGGTATTGGGGTGGTGGATGGAAGGGGGGGGCCGAACTATTGGATGACATGCCCCCCAATTGAATCATGGATCGCAATCAGAACGGTATCCGCGTTCTCCCCCACGGGGTGGGAAATCTGTGGGGCGCTGCTCCACACACCCACACGAAATGATGAGGCCAATGCCCCCCACCCCAAGTACTCATAAATGCCACAGCATCCCATCCCCGGGGCGGACCTAGAACCATGGGATAACCAAGAATCAACGGTGGTTTCCATAAAATCCCCCTTGTTTTACCATCGGGGCAGATGATGACAATTCGGCCCTATATAAAATCGAAACTCAATCCACGACCAATCCGTCCATCTGCATATCGTACGTAAACACATACTCCCCGATCCGAACCACATTGCCATCCCCTATGCCCTTGCGCAACAAAGCCTTGTTCACCCCTATTCTTTTCAAAAATTGAAGAAAATAAACAACACTATCATAATAGTTAAAATTCATCCTCTCTGCAATCTCCCTTACAGACTCACCATGCACCACATACTCGCCATCTACCTCCTCAATGAAAAATACGGACCTTTGTCTGCGGAAACGGGGTGGGGAATCGTCCCTGTTCTCTTCCCCCTCCTTGGGCCAGGTTGGGGTAGGGAGGGAAGCAACATGATTGGATAAATCATAGATAAGATCCTTTACATTCTCCCTATGGATAGCTGAAATGGGATGAACGGATACAGAGACCTTTTTTTGAAATTCCTCTAATCGTTCCCTTGCCCCTGGAAGGTCCATTTTGTTAGCCACAACATGATGGGGACGAGTGGCTAACTCCCCCGAATAACCATTCACCTCGGTCCGCAAAATTTGATAGTCTTGATATGGATCCCTACCTTCCTCCCCCCCCATATCAATAACATACAATAACAATCGGGTTCGTTCGATATGACGCAGAAATTGGTGCCCTAATCCCACACCTTTATGGGCCCCCTCCAACAAACCGGGTAAATCGGCCATAACAAAGCTAGTCGTATCATCCACAAAAACCATTCCCAAATGGGGTTTAAGCGTAGTGAAAGGATAATTAGCAACCTTGGGCCGGGCCTTCGAAACAGACCCTAACAAAGTCGATTTACCTGCATTGGGAAAACCAATCAACCCCACATCCGCCAATAAGCGCAATTCCAAATCAATCCATCGGCCAGTACCACGGCCCCCACGCTCGGCAATCCGGGGTGCGGAACGAACCGGAGTAACAAAGCGCTTATTTCCTCGACCTCCACGCCCCCCTTTGGCCACCACAAAAAAATCCCCTGGTTTTTTGAGATCAGCCATCAACTCGCCCGTATCGCGGTCCTTGACCAATGTACCAGGCGGAACCAAAATCTGAACAGGGGATCCGTTGGCACCATGTTGCCCCTTAGAACGACCATTCTCGCCACGGGAACCATGATATTGCTTCGTACGATGTAAATCCAACAAGGTTCGTAAGCCAGGGTTTACAACCAAAATGACATCACCCCCACGACCACCATCGCCACCCGATGGACCCCCTCGTGGGACATATTTCTCACGGCGAAAAGATACCTGACCATCGCCCCCACGACCACCACACACATAGATACTCAACTGATCTACAAACACCCCGAAATCTCCCCCCTATGTGGAATTTTATTGTCTAACCTACCTATACCACCCCTATATCTTTCGGGAAATACAGTATATGGACAAGGGATCAAAGAAGTAGACATTGGGCATTCCATTGTTCCCTTAGGGGATACGCGCATGCGAATATGGGATGGAGCAAAGGTCCATCTCCCTGCATACCATCCCCCTCATAGGAAATGATCCACTCCTTAATGATCCCATACAACCGAGGAATCAGGGAAGGGAAATGGGGTAAGGACACCATTCCACACCAGAATAGGATCATCCCTCCTCCTTGTACGCCACGGTGAAGGAACGGGATCGCACAATATACAAAAAAATACCCAAAGCAAGCAATCCAGCCACAATGAAAACTCCCCGTAATCCTTTCGCCCCACTGACCATAGCAACCACCCCACTCAATAGGACGGGACCCACAAAATAGCCGAGAGAGGAAAAGGAAGACTGAAAACCATAGACAGCCCCCATCTCCGCCGATGATGGAGCAGCCCTGGCCAACAAAGTATAGATAGAAGGGTAAATGCCCGCTGTAAACGCCCCCAGGGGGAGGCTTATCATAGCTAACATTTCCTTGCTCGAAGCTATTCCATACGTCATCAGGGAGAGGGCTGCACCCATCAAACAAATGCGGAGAACCCTATAGGAGCCCCAGCGGCCACCCATCATGCCTACAAATGGGGAGGCAATAGCCGTGGCGATGGCTATAGCAGACCACAGAATACCAACCCAAAATATCGTCTCCCGTTCCGAGGTAGTAAATTCCTGAAGTAGAATAGATAGAAAACCTATATAACTAAAATTAGCAACAGCAACTGAAAAGGAAATCACCAACAACTGTCCTAGAGGACGATGACGGAGAAACCGAAGACCCTGTGTGAAAAGGCCTTCCCGGATCCCTGTTTCCGTTTTGATCCTCCCCTTCGGCCCACGCAAAACGAACGCAGCAACCAGAGTAATCACCGCCAAAATGATCGCAGCTACCCAAAAAGTATACTGATATTTGGCGAAAGCATCCCGATCCTGGAAAACGTCCACAAGCCACCCACCAAGCAAAGGCCCTGCTGTAAGACCCACCATAAACCCCGTCTGCAACATACTCGATGCATACTGCAAACGAGATGAAGGAACAAGAGAACTTGCCATGGCTATAGCCGCGGGGAAAAAATTACAAAACGCTCCCTCAATCAACCGTAGCACCAACAACTCCCAAGGTGATCTCGCCCATGCCATCAGGAGGGTTACAACCGTAGCACACACCGCGGCCCGAACAATCATCCATTTGTGACCCAAACGATCAGCAAACCTCCCCCAAATGGGGGATACAAGGAACATAGAGAAAAAGGGGGCGGCCTCAATGACACCCACCCATACCGACAATCTCTCCGTACCCGTAACACCCATGGTTTGTAGATACAAGGGAAGAAAAGGATAAATCATCATCATCGATGCATAGACAATACAAACCAACGCCATTAGGACATACATCATCCGACGCCATCCCCCACGAGCAACAATGGCATGATCTAGAGCCATACTTCGCCTCCCTCGGAAAACTCATAGATGCCCTATCGATCTGTTATCGTACCAATCGCAAACCAACCCTCATACATTCCCCCCGTGGAAAGCAGAAATAGCATGAACGGGCGAGGGAACCTTCTCCCGAAATATTCTCAACCGTTCCCCCGCCCCAAGAACATCCATCTTGTTGGCCGCTATACGATGGGGAAGAGCATCTCAATGCCTCCCCTTACCTCGGATTGCAGAATTTGATCATCCTGACAAAGATCATCAGACATATACCCATGACATACAACAACAATCGAGTGCGTTCCACTAGACGGAAGGTAATATACTACGACCCATCGGAAGACAGGGGGGAGACCCCCTCTCCTTCCTCTCCTTCCTCCCCTTCCTCCAGCCAAGAAGGTACTGGGAGAGAGGAAATCGTATCATACAAATCGTAGACCAACCCCCGTACATTCCCCTTGTTGAAAGCAGAAACAGCGTGAACGGGCGAGGAAACCCTCTCCCGAAATATTCTCAACCGTTCCTCCGCCCCAGGAACATCCATCTTGTTGGCCGCTATACGATGGGGAAGAGCAGCCAACCCCTCCGAGTAACTCCTTACCTCGGATTGCAGGATTTGATAATCTTGGTAGGGATCTCTACCCTCGACCCCAGACATATCAATGACGTACAACAGCAATCGAGTGCGTTCCATGTGGCGCAGAAATTGATATCCCAAACCCTTCCCTTTATGGGCACCCTCCAATAGGCCGGGTAGGTCGGCCACGACAAAACTATTTCCGCCCTCCATGGGAACTACCCCCAACTGGGGCTTCAACGTAGTAAAGGGATAGTTGGCAATCTTAGGACGAGCTGCCGAAATGGATCCTAGAAGAGTCGACTTCCCGGCATTGGGGAAACCAACTAACCCTACATCGGCTAGCAAACGCAATTCTAAATTGAGCCATCGTTCATCACCAGATCCACCACGCTCTGCTATCCGGGGGAGGAGACACTCCGACGTGATAAAACGCATGTTTCCCCTACCACCGCGACCGCCCTTCGCAACTACACGAGAATCCCCAGGTCTTTTGAGGTCAGCTACGATTTCCTCCGTGTTGCGGTCACGAGCCAATGTACCTGGAGGAACAGGAATACGAACGTGCGATCCATTAGAACCGTGCTGTCCTTTGGAACAACCCTCCCCACCGGCCGAACCGTGGTACCTCTTGCTACGGTGCAGACCCAACAATGTCCGTAAATTTGCATCTGCCACCATGATGACATCGCCACCACGACCACCGTCACCACCGGCCGGTCCTTCCCTAGCCGGAAAATATTTTCCACCCCGAAGAGAGACTTTCCCATGACCACCGCGACCACCGCACACGTAAATGCCTACCTCATCGATAAACACAACATCCCTCCAAACCACATCTTACATTGGCATCCACTTCATCACTTGTTTCTTTACCATTTCTATCACCCCCCTACCTACAAGATGGAATCACGAAATTGAATCACTGAAGAACGGTTCCACCCCTTATTTTCAACCCACCACATCGTTCTTGTAGCAATATGAAGCAGAATCAATCCCTATTTTCGTAATAGTTAGCCCCCACATCCATAAACTTGTCCCTCCGACTCTAGGACCATCATCTTCTAGTTTCCCCTTGCGTCCCGGTTCATCCAACCGATACCCCAGTAAAGATATAGATGTGGGCCACAACACCCCATGAATGGCAATCATGATCGCGTGCATAGATCCCCCCGGGGGCTATCTGGGAATTTTTTGGGTATTTTTCTGAAGAGAGACTCTCTCTGAACCTGAATTACTACAATATATTTATGGTGTTGGTACCCATAATAGCAACGGAGGCGATTACCATCCCAATCACGGCCTCTTTTGCTCTATGTAATATCTATTAATATAATATCTATTAATAAATTTTAAAATATTTTATAAATAATGTCCTGCCGTTTTTATTCATATAGTTTGTTTCTTTATACATGCAATATGAATTCATATATCAAGAATGTTGCTCCCCCCGGTCCCATGGTGGGCATACGCGAGTATTGGCGACTTTACCAGGGAAGTATCCTGATTTTGGATTGTTATGTTTACCTCAATAAAATATGTGTTTATTTTATTTAAATGAACATTGTTATGAAATATCCACGTCAATAAAACAAAATTTGGGGGTAAAGCGATACTTATAGACATAAATGGAAGGGAGCTCGTTCGCCCCCCCTTCACGTACAGTCCTCACCCATAAAGTTGTTCTCTACTGATTGATGCCCTTTCCATCAGCAGTGCGAGGTGGTTTAGAATCCCCGTTCCTACCAGCCCCGATTCTGGAGAGCCAAACCCCATTCGGGGTTCTCCCCTTCATCGCCCATGCAACTCGCCGAAACATAGTAGAGTCCGATTCCGTTTACGGGAACGAAACCTTGGTGTATTCCTTAACCCTTTACGCTTGGCAAGGCCAGATGTCCGTACGGCAAAATCCCTCCCTTTTCGTGCCATTCTCGTGTTCACCCAACCCGCTTGCTTTTTATTACACCCCCAAAACGCCCGCTAACAGGAACTTAAGACCCCATTTGATACTAACTTTTAAACCTGTAAGATGCCATTCCCCCAATCTCTTTAAGGTACCCCCTATTCCTCCCGATTGGGTAGGAGAGATAATTCCACCAGCTTCCTCAATCCATTTTTTCTCCAAACTATTGCCGCTATCATTCTTCGCAATCTCCTGAACCGCCTCCTTCGAAAAATTCTGTATGTCAACCTCAGCGTTCGCATTCCCTATATCCGGAAACGAAAATACCGCGGAAAACGTAAGAAGGAAAAGAAATGAAAATTTAAATTTTTTAAAAAATTTTTTATAAATGAAAAAATCAACCATTGCAACATCACACCCCCTACTATAAGTCACAAATCAACATAAAAGTATGTTCTTATCAATTGTTCAGATATGTATATAATAACATAAATAACAATTGAAAACAAATAAATACACAATTTTATGAAATATAAAACCAAACCAAAGCTCCCTCGCCCTCACTTACCATAATTCGGAAGGAGAAGCAAAAGCCAGTGGAATATACGAAAAGGGGAAAGGGACAGGGTTCTTGCAATGACGTACAACATTTCACAGGGACTGGCAGAAAATTCATATCGGCATCCGTTTCCCCTCTTCAACCCCTCTCATTCCCCCTTATTTTATCATCTGATGATAGCACTACCGTATCATCGGATAACGGAATAAGAAACCATAATACCCGATCCTTCTCCTCCCACACCAAACTGCCTCGGTAGAATCGCACCATACGCCGCCATCGCACTACACAATCCCTTAGGGCTTGTACATCGTTCATCCCCCGGATGGTGATATGTATGCGTACACACCTGCCCCTTCTCCCCAGTCGCAATACAAGCCACTGGGGAACGATCACCAAGAAATCTGTCCGTAATCCCTCCAATACCTTCCAAACTCGTCGCCCATCCGTGGCTGCAAGCCTTTGCAACCAAGGATCGATGACCAATTGAATGCGGGTAAGGGACAAACCACGCTCCAAATGGAGTAACAATACGGCCAACGGTGGGTAAGAAAATCTCATCAAAACTTGGTCCCGTCGTTCCCTGTCCATCATACTTTTCAAATGACCTACCAATTTATCTCCTTTTCCTAATTGGTGATATCCCAAGAGAACTTGTAAATCATTCAACAGAGCATGATTGCAATGATTGATAAGATTCTGAATAGTTTCCGCCTCACTGACCACTTGTTCCTCCCGCCATCGCTGAAACAAACGCCACACCCCAAGAAAACCCAATGTTACCAACAAAACGATCCCTATCCCTGCTACCCACAACCATGAAACCAACGAACCCAATAGAATCAGACCCCCCAATCCCGCACAAAAACGGTGGTCACCCCAGCAGAAAAAACTGCCATCGGAAACCACCGTGCTTTTACGGGGCTCAAATGCGAACCCCCTATCCAGCCTGGGGCTCAATACAAACACGCCTACGATGCTTTCCATACCGCTCGAAGCGTACCTTACCCGTCACAGATGCATAGAGCGTATCGTCACCACCGCGACCCACATTTTGTCCTGGATGAATCTTCGTACCGCGCTGCCGAACCAAAATCGTACCCGCGTGGACCCACTGACCATCACCACGTTTGCATCCCAGTCGTTTCGCCCTACTATCGCGACCGTTCTTAGTAGATCCAACACCCTTTTTAGAAGCAAAAAACTGCAAATCAATACGCACTCAATCGCACCTCCCCTCTCCCCGATCTAAAGATCGGCTCCCTTCCGTCTTAACCGACACATACTGGGGATGATCAGCGGATATGGCCCGCAAAATAGAAGCCATAACGGCCAACAAAAACTCCATCCTCTCCTGTACCTCAGGAACAACCGAACCCTCCTTGGGCAAACGACAATCCAAATCACCCGGCATGGACTTTCCATGCACTAAGGAACATCCCAGCAGTTCATCAGCCGCATGAACGATACCCAAAACCACAGCCGATACCCCAGCACAAACAGGATCACGACCATAAAGAGCCGCTCCAGCATGACCCCGTAGCCGGATCCTGACCATACGATGGGTATCATCGAAAAAGAGGACAACCCTAATCATACTCGGGGAAACCTAAGTAGCCTTCCCAATCTCAATACGCTCGACCATAAGACGAGTATATCCCTGGCGATGTCCTTGCTTCCGCATGTAGTAATTGGTCTTGGGCTTATGTTTGAACACTACAACCTTCTTACCACGACCATGGTGCACCACCTTCGCAACCACAGACGCACTCTCTACATAAGGAACCCCTACTTGGCATTGTTCTCCCGATGGGGCCAACAACACCACCTGATCCAAACGAACCTCATGATCTACTTCAACCGGCAGCTTCTCGACGTCGATATACCTGCCCTCTTCAACCCTGTACTGCTTGCTACCCGTTTCTACTATAGCATACATACCTCTCAAATGACCTCCTTTTCCCTGTTTCCCTTCACCCCTCGCCGAACAAAGCAAGATCTCCCCTGAGTGTACCATGAGAGGAGCAAATCACGCAAGGGAAAAGCCATACTACGATTTCTGAAGTACCACTTCAGCAAGGAGGCCTCCATGACCGCCAATGTACCATACCTTGTGGAGGGAATAAGAATCATATGATGTCGTTCACGATATAACAGCTGTAATACCTGCTCCACCGTGGCCGATGGATCGGGACATAACGTCACCGGGGTTGCACGGGGAGGGGGACCGTGCACGAAGCGATACAGCAAAAAACGTAATTGACGATAGTATGAGTCGCGTATAGCCCGCCAATTAGCCAACCCCAAGAAAACCGCAATACCCACAAAATGCCAAGCAACCCCCGTTCTCTGTATCGAAAAAGCCAGAACAAGAAGGACAAAAACGCCCAGCATACTAATGCAAAGGGTCCAAATCCAAGCCCGGCGCCAGGGCATGCACAAGCTCAATAGTGCCTGTACAATACGACCACCATCCAACGGATAAACAGGCAAAAGATTGAATGAGGCTAGGAAAATATTACAATAAACAAAATACAAACTGAATCCCCCCGGGTCCCTGTACCCCCAATCCATGGATTCGAGTACCGTCTGTAAACCGAAACCCATAGCTATCAGTAGCAAATGATAAAAGGGACCCGCCAGGGCTACCACGATTTCCTGTTGCCAGTGGGTGTAACCATGATCATCCACCTCAGCAACCCCGCCAAAGGGAAGGAAATGAAGCGCGGTAATCCTCCAACCATAGGACCAAGCCGCCGTAACATGCCCCAATTCGTGAACCACCAACAATACCATTAGGGTTGCTATCTCAAGATGATGACCCGTCCATACAGAAAGAACAATCATCGCCATCAGCAGGGGATGTATAGTAACCCGAATTCCCTGCCAGGGCCAGGGGTACCTAGGCAAGGGAGAACCACCCCGTAGAATCCACTGGGCGACCCTGGTACCATGCCGAAAGTGTCACCAGATGGCCATCCTCACCGCCCTCACCTAGGGACTGCCCTACCCGAACCTTATCCTGCACCCTAACATGTGGGTTTTGTATGCCCTCCAGACAGGTGGCCCAATCATTGGCATGCTGAATCATCATCCGATACCCGACGTGGGGAATCATGACCACCGACAACACTTTACCCGGGCGCGTTACACTAACTTTTTGTCGTGCTGGTAAGTAAACACTAACAAAGGGTCTCCTATTCGCAATCGTCCGAACCCCTGTCCTTGATGAAGCGGGCGTAACAACCGACCTGGGTTCCGCAGACCTACCCGTTATTTCAGAAAAAACAGGTAAAAAGGAGGGTATGGAACCAATATTTTTCTGGTACCATGCCTTTACAGCAATAAAGTTCATATCCTTATGCAAGGAATCAACAAGCCAGGAGGTAACAGGTTGCACTATGGGGGAACGAATGTGGAAGATTCCCAGGGTGAATACCGACAAAACGAGAACCAGTATACTCTGTACACCCAGCCGACGCAACCATCGTCTACCTCCTGCCAGCAGCTGGCTCGGGGGACGGGGTGAACCCCACGGGGTCGAGCGGGATCTAACGTAAGAGAGGGCCCTACCCTTATTCCCATGATTCCTCTTCCATGACACAGGCTGCATACAAAGGCACCCCCCTAGAATCCAATCAAGGTTGTCTTTCATTGGTATGCCTGTTTCCTTCCCATCTAGAACCAAACCAACCCCTACCCCCAATCACAATAAAATATCGGATCAACCTCTTGAGGGGAGCTATCCGCACCCTCTAGGAAGATAAGATGGTGTAGAGGGGGGGAGGAGGGAAAGATCCATTGGTGCTCGGGCGGCAAAACCCCCGATCCATCCCATATACCAAACCTGGGGGAAGGAAAAGAAAGGATGGTGGACCCTTTCCATGAGGGAACCCGCAGGGGATATAAATTCACCAAGCAAATGCGATGCCAAACCTCTGAAGAGGAGGAAAAGGGTCCTTGCATATCATGGGGTGAAGAAGGGTTCGTTCTTTATAAAGAGTCGTTTCCAGGACGCCAAGGTGAAGATAGCGCGATAGGGAAAGGGCAGAGCACGGACAAGGATGGCAAGAGAATTGATTGGCCTACGTGTGTCAAGAAGTTGTACAAGAGATGAAGGTTGTCTGGACCTTCGGAATCAGCTGGTAGGTGGCTGGTTAGGTGGCTGGTTTCCAACCGCCTAGCGCTGCTGGGGTAAAGAGCCCTGGTAGTGAGCGGTCTAGGAAAAGGCAGGGTAATACCCCTGCCCGGTGGAAATCGGAAAGATCCACGGGGGGAAGTCACCGGAACCTCGAAGCGCAACATCCCCACAATCGAAGTAGGACCTAAAGGGTCTGAAGATTGGGCCGGATCTTCGGACCATAAAAACAGACGGAATAACCTCCAGATCATGGGAACGCAATCCATCATCGGCACTATTCTCACCCTCGTTCACAAGAATCCCCCTCCCTACGGATAGGAACTTTTTCCTCCTTTTCGGTCGCCCAACCCCATAGGATCCCTCCAATGTTCTACATATTCCCCTGTTCAAAGTCTACTTTCTTCTGCATCAGTATCAGATGAGGGTGCAACTAAACCATAGGCATACTCATTGGGATTCCTCCCCCACACCATAGGGAAACATAGCAGTGATAGACCAACCAGCAGGACGAATACGAAGGGTAACCGCACCATATTGATCCGTACGCAAAACGATGGTACCCTGCCGAACCAACCGATCCAACACATCCTCGGCGGGATGACCATAGCGGTTGTTCGCCCCAACAGAAATGATCGCATAAACAGGTTTCGTCCTATCCACCCACACCTGCTGGGTAGAGGTCCTACTACCATGGTGGGCTACCTTAAGAACATCGATCGATGAAATATCATCCCCCTCTATACTCAATAGCTCCTGTTCACCCCCACCTTCTATATCCCCAGTGAGGAGAAAACGTCGACCATAGATGTTGAGGGATAGTACCAAACTACTCTCATTAATGGAAGGGGAAATCCACTCTCTATGGGGGTGCAAGACATACCAATGAATCCCAGGCCCTATCATACCTCCCAAACCACGGGAAGCCTCTATGATTTTCGTTCCTTTTCCCCGAAGAAATGCCACCAACTCCCTCTCCTCTACCGAGGGGGGATGGGGATTGCGCAACAGATAACGAATGGGGAGATATTCTGCTATACTCCTTGCCCCCCCTATGTGATCCAAATCTCCATGGGTAAGAATGAGCATATCAATCTGGACAATCCCTCGTTTCCAAAGAAAGGGAAGGATCACCTGCGTACCCGCATCCCATACAGTAGATAACCAGGAAGGGGGAAGGAATTCACCATTGCGATGAAACCTTCCCCCTGTATCTACTAACCATACACGCCCATCGGGCCACTCCAAGACTAGGGCATCTCCTTGCCCCACATCCAATACCGTCATCCTCACTTCAGCGGATGCGAGGGGGAGAAAACGAACCACAGAGAAAAAAACGAATAAACCAAAGGTTAAGGACAAACCCACTACTCTGTGAAAACTACGCACACGTGGCCATCGTAACCAGGACCAGAGGAGATAACAAAGCGTCAAATACCATGGAACCAACAAAAGAGGATGGGAAATGGGTAGAACCATTCGCGTTCCCCGCAAGGTAGAAAGCTCATGAACCCATTTCTGCAACAGGAAAAAATAATGACCCATTGCATATCCCATCCTTATGGCTACAATGGGAAAAAGAAAACTCACAGCAGGCACGATCACCGCAAGGGGAAAAATAAGGATGCCTAGCATAGGAACCAATAAAAGATTAAGGGGTAAACTGAATATAGAAACAACGGGCATGAGGGTCATGAGCAGTGGGAAGGAAACCAATTGAGCGGAACATTGAATGGCCATCACCGTACACCCACACCGGAGGAACCGGGAGAATCGTTCCGCGAGGGCCGGTGCTAGAGTCAACAGGGCCAGGGTAACGCTATAGCTCAGCTGAAAACCTAGATCCAAAGCCAATTGGGGGCGAAGAAGTAAGGCCATTCCCAACATAATGGCCCATGCCTGTCGGGAAAACCTGCCTCCCCTCTGATCCGCTATCAATAGGAGAATAGCCATTCCACCTGCGCGTACGACGGCGGGGCCGACGCCCGATATAAGTACAAAGGTAAGGACAGCAAGGGCGGCAAGGGTCCTATACGCACACCGGGGTAGCCCTATTCCCCTACCCAAAAGGACCATGAAACCCATAACAAACCCTACATGCAAACCAGAAACGGTTAGAATGTGGCCCAAACCCAGCAACGTGTAGGAGAGTTTGGTATCCACATCAAGCAATCCCTTATCCCCCAACATCATGGATAGAACAAAACCCGCCAGAGGGGGAGGGAAACATTGTTGGATGCGGGTTCGCAGAATAAAGCGGAGATGATCCACCCAGACCCAGGGGATCGGGGGTACCCTCGTCCAAGTTATAGGGACATCTCGATCAGGAAAAAGCAACAGATGAACGCGATGACGCCGTAAATAGGAGCGTAGATCTATGGCCCCCGGATTACGGGCTCCGGGGGCCGGACCCCAATGCCCTGTCAACTGTAACTCCGTACCACGGGGCAAAAAAAAATCGTCCCCCACCCCCCCATGGGGAGGGATATACCCCCGTGATAAAGGGGGGCAGGGAAACCCTACACTGGCCCCCGTGGGGACGGAAAGGGGGGACCATGTCCCCTCTTTTCGGACCACCCGATGGGTTATGGTAGCATGTACCCTACTTCTTCCCCTAGTGCACCAAAACGTCTCATCCAACACAATCACCAGTCTACCCCTACCTGTCAGGGGAAGTCCTGGTTGATTGAATACCTCCTCCGATACAATCCACCATCCAGAAAATACGGCTGCCACCCACAAACTGCAAGCCGCCATCCGATACCATGGAAGGGATTTTTTTTTAGAAAAGAAACCTACCATTCCACCACAAATTCCACAGAATAATGGAACGATCCACGCAAAGGAAAAGGGGAGAGATGCAACCCAAAGTACTCCCAACCAGGCGCTTCCAGCCAGGGAAACCGCCCATTGGTCCCGTCGATCAGGTAAGAGAGGGGTATATCCTCTCCCAACCAATATACCACCCTCTATGATCAAAATATTACCTCATCAGAAGCCCTAGCAGGGGAATACTTCTAAACCCCATCCCTCTCTTCCTGCCCGATCGATCCATACCTCCTCAAAAAACAGGGACCCATAGAAATCAATAATGCCATTCTCTCTCCATGGGGAGATATAGCCATCAGGACCGCGATACATAACCCCCACTTCGTGTATCAATCACTAAACGATCCCCTACATTGATGAACATGGGCACTTGCACCATCAAACCAGTTGACAACTTGGCCGGTTTGGATCCCCCAGTGGCCGTATCACCGCGTACCCCGGGATCTGTTTCTATTACCTCCAGGATCACTGAATTGGGCAATTCAATACCTATAATTTTCCCCTTGTAGGAGATCATCTGAACTTCCATTTCCTCTTGCAGGAATTGAAGTTCATATTCCAATTGGGAGGAAGATAATTCCATTTGCTCATAATTTTCCATACTCATAAAGGTATAATTGTCCCCATTTTTATAGAGATACTTCATAGTCACATTTTCCACATGGGCGGGAACCACCTTTTCACCCGCACGAAATGTACGTTCCTGAATGACACCCGTAGAAATATTACGCAATTTGGAACGAACAAAGGCAGCACCCTTACCAGGTTTCACATGCTGAAATTCTAAAACTGTCCATGCCCCCTGCTCCAATTCAATGGTTATACCCGTACGGAAATCATTTACACTAATCAACCGCCTTCTCCCCCACCCTCTTCAATATATCTCGTAGACAAATCATACGAGGAGCATGCGTCAAGAATTGAGCACCCTCTTCTGTAACGAGAACGACATCTTCTATCCGCACCCCACCAACACCGGGGAGATAAATACCCGGCTCCAACGTCACCACCATACCAGGCACCAAACGTGTGTCCCGCTGCCGTTGCGCTAAGTTGGGCAACTCGTGCACACAAAGGCCCACCCCATGCCCAGTAGAATGGATGAACGCTTCCCCATAACCCCTTTCCGATATATAATTCCGTGCGGCTGCATCGATTTCATGGGCCGTTTTTCCTGGTCGAATGGCTTCCATGGCCCGCATCTGTGCAGCAGCTACAATGGAATGTATTTCCCTCTGCTGTTCGTTGGGTTCACCCAACACAAATGTGCGCGTCATGTCCGAACAATACCCGTGATACACGGCACCAAAATCGATAGTCACCATGTCATCCTTGGCTATTTTGGCATCAGTTGCAATCCCATGAGGCAACGCCGAACGCTTACCAGATGCAACGATCGTATCAAAGGCCATTCCCGAGGCCCCCTGATCCTCCACACTCCGCGAAAGAGCCCGTGCTATCGACCGTTCTGTCATCCCAGATCCCAGTTGCCCCACAACCTGCAAAAAAGCACGATCCGCAATCCGGGCTGCTTTACGCAGAAGAATCAGTTCCTGTTCATCCTTAACAATCCGCAATGCCTCCACATAGCCCGCCACCGCACGCCAGGTAGTATCGGGGCAGTCCTTAAGCAAGCGTTGGTGGATAGAAACAGTAACGTGATTTTCCTCAAAAGCCACCGTCCCTACTTCCAACCGTTTGACTTGTGTAATGACAGCAGCTATCCATCCCATATTGCCTTGTAAAACTGGCTTGTAATCGGGTGCCTCGTTCTCAACCTGTACACGATAACGGGCATCCGTAATGACAACAGCTTCTGTTGCTGTAATCAAAACGATACCGTGGGAACCAGTAAAACCCGTCAGGTAACGACGATTGTCAGGCTGGGTTATCAAAATCGCTGGAATATGTTCGCGCCGTAACCGGGCCCGTAATTGTTCCAAACGCCCAACATATGGTCCACTCACACACGATCCCCCTCATTGATCTACAAGCAAACCACGTAGGGTCCACAAAGCAGCTTCATAGCTTAAGCCACCCATGCCCACAATCTGGCCATGGCAAACATCAACAATCACGGAGCGGGACCGAAAGGACTCCCGGGCATACAAGTTGGTCAAATGTACTTCGATAACAGGGATCCGCAAACCCGCCACAGCATCACGGAGAACGTAACTCGTATGGGTATAAGCACCCGGATTGAAAACTACCCCGTGTGCATCCTCCTCCGCCGCATTCAGGGCCTTCATCAGTTCCCCCTCGCCGGAGTGCTGTACACAGGTAACCATCAAACCCCACTCTCTCCCCAGCCGTACTAATCGCTGATCCAGCTCAGCGAGGGTTTGCTCCCCATAAATAGATACCTCCCGTCTGCCGAGACGTTGCAAATTGGGACCATGGATAACACGTATCGCTATCAACAAGATCCCCCCTTCACGCCATTGTACCCTGTAGGAATGTACCCCCTCAAATCCTTACGACGATATGGGACAACGACGCGGGTTCCTCCTTGTATCACGAAGGTAGGCAAGTGCCCAGGACCGAATGATGGGAATATGTTCTGGTAACCAACGAGAAATATAGGAAGTATGTTGATGCAAAACCGAATTCATCAAATTTGGGGAACGATCATCATGGGAAAGGATCCCCAACAGATGGGAAAGTTCATGCTGTAGGGTAAGAACAATACCCTCATCCCCTGTTTGACGACGACCCGTGTAAACAACACTGTAAACAGGGTCCGAAGTATCCGGACGTTTTTCCTTTGTCACCCTATCCATTCGCCATCGCATTCCAGACACACCTAGGGTTCCGTTCATGGAACCACCCTGTTTGGAATGGGAAGGAGTACGCAGGTTGAGAAAATCGTCCCGCACGGTAAAACCAACCACAAAATGCACGGGGGCGGGAGAACGATGAATTTTTTGGGAAAACCAGTTCAGATGATCGAGATAAAGGGAAGAACCCCCATCCAATATGGAACGTGTTTCCCATGGATGGTAACAAATAATTTTTAATTGAATCTGTGTCTTTTTAAACAAACGGACACCTGCACGATGTACCCATCTCTCAATCTTCTGCTTCCATTTCGGATAATACCTACGAAAAGAGGAATCAGCATATATGGAGAGTCGGAGGGCCTGTGCGGAAGGTGATTGTCGTTGCATCAAAAAGGTATCTTCGTACTCTGAGTCCTCCCAATCCGAAGTCAAAACGAAAAAAAAAAACGAACACACAATAATCCCAAACAACCCTGAAATAATCCTCAGAAAAAAAAACAACCCCCGCCACAGAGTCCGCACTCCCTTAATCCCCCTCCCTGTTGCGGTGATCCCCATACCGTCTCACTGGGGACAAACGGAATATGAATCCCAAGGACAAAAAGGACCATACTACCTATAGTACCCCAAAACACCCACGAAAGGGCCCTTTGCCCACGCAAAAACAAATGCGGGGGAATCATTGAACCCAACCCCCTTATGATTGAGGCAACACCCTAGAAACCATAAGGGAAAAAGGAGCGCGAGGATCACGTCCCCCAAGAATATCGGCAATCCCAGGCCTCTATGTGGGACCTATCACAATCTGGCGGCAATGATAAAATAAACCCCTATAACGTAACCCTAGAAAAAATTAGGAAAAAATTTCCGCTGACGGTTTGCCCTTTAGGATCCAATCCCTACAAGAATTATTTACCCTAAAATTTCCTAAAGACAACATGAAATCAAATATTATAATTAGAGGTCTCCTTCGTTATTTGTACGCCATGCGGATGGCTTTCATATAGGGAGGCCGGGGAAATACGGATGAACTTCGTTTGATTCTGCAGCTGTCGTAAGTTACCCACGCCACAATAACCCATACCCGCACGCAACCCACCCATGAGTTGGTGGACTGTATCTGCCAAGGGACCCTTATAGGGAACACGACCCTCAACACCCTCGGGTACTAACTTGGAGGTATCCATCTCACCTGATTGAAAATAACGATCCTTGGAACCCGACCTCATGGCTCCATGAGAACCCATACCACGGTACACTTTGAAACGTCTCCCTTGATAAATTTCCGTATCCCCAGGGGACTCCTCCGTTCCAGCGAAGAGGCTACCGATCATAACAGCATCCGCACCAGCGGCAATGGCTTTTACGATGTCACCCGAATAACGAATTCCACCATCAGCCACAATGCTAACCCCATGTTTACGGGCCTCGGCAGCGCAATCATAGATGGCCGTAATCTGTGGAATACCAATGCCGGCAATAATACGGGTTGTGCAGATGGATCCAGGCCCCATTCCCACCTTAATGATAGTAGCCCCTGCAGTGATGAGATCCCTTGTAGCCTCCGCCGTGGCCACGTTTCCCGCCATGATCGTCACATCTGCGTAACGGCGACGTAATTCCTCCACCAAGGTGAGTACCCCCTGGGAATGTCCATGCGCCGTATCAATGACAATTACGTCCACCTGTGCGGCCAGAAGGGCCTCAACCCGTGGAATCGTGTCCTCCCCTGTACCTACAGCTGCACCCACAAGCAACCGCCCCTGCTTATCCTTGGCTGAGGTTGGAAAACGCATGGCCTTTTCTAGATCCTTGATGGTGATCAACCCGCAAAGGATCCCATCAGAATCCACAAGGGGTAACTTTTCAATCCGGCGTTCCTGCAAAATCCCCTCGGCCCCCTGCAATGTAGTACCTACCGATGCCGTCACCAGATTTTCCTTGGTCATTACCTCCGAAACGGATACATCATAATCCTTGATGAAACGAAGATCTCTGTTCGTAATAATTCCCACCAGTTTTTTATGCCGATCCACGATGGGTACCCCAGATATCTTGTATTTGGACATCAGGGCCTTAGCCTCGTGCACGCGGTGCTCGGGATGCAAATAGAAGGGATTGGAAATAACACCACTCTCAGAACGTTTCACACGATCCACTTCTCCCGCTTGCTCATCTATTCCCATATTACGATGAATGATTCCCAAGCCCCCTTGACGAGCAAGCGCAATTGCTGTAGGCGTCTCCGTTACGGTATCCATACCCGAGCTCAACAGGGGAATATGTAGCTTTTGGCCTGTGGCGATTTCTGTGGTGGTATCTACGTCCTTGGGAAGGTAAGTGGAGCGATTGGGAACTAACAAAACATCATCGAAAGTCAAGCCCTCTTTAGAAAATTTTTCACTCCACATACTATCACACACCTTTTCCTCGGAATACGTGCGAAAAATATACCAGATATGGATACTACAAAGGCCCTGCCAACCGCAGAGCCTTTACGTGAATGCCAAGGGAAATGGACTGTAAAACCTCGAAACCTGGGTACAAAGGGTACCCGATCCTACCATAAAATTTTTTAAATTTTATGTATTTTATACACTATGTGGCGAAGATAACCCCAACCTACCTCTACCCACGGAAAAAACACACCCATGACAGAAAGCCCCCACTAGAACCCGTTCCTCTTTTTTTGCGCCATTATACACCCCCCTCCCCCAAGGATGCAAATGGCCCCCTGGCACGCTAGCAAATGTCGTGAAAAATAGGGGAACGGAGAGACACGAATTAGGATATAAATGCACAGAGATCTCCCCCGCCCCTTACCTTGGTCCCGCGAAGAGAATTCCCGTTGTCCATGGTTCCGAAGGAAGTAAATTCAGATCACACCCCTTATCTAGGAACGTTTGCGAATACCCCCATTCCTCATAATTTCCGATAAGGGAACGATTTCAAAATTATGATCCTTTATCACCTTAATGATCTCAGGCAGGGCCTTTATCGTTTCCTTTGTATTACCAACACCATCGTGCATGATAATAACAGCATCCCCACCCTTATCTAGGGATTTCTTCACCTCTGCAACCATAGTCGCTGCACTATTTTTTTTATCCCAATCCCTGGTTTCGATATTCCAAAGGACCTTTTGCATCCCCGTTTCCCTCTGAATCTCATCCATTTTCTCTGATGAGATAGCTCCATAGGGGGGCCGAAAGAGGTCGACTGATTCCTGTCCGTATGTTCTCTTTATGATCTCCGAAGTAGGTTTAACTTCCCTATTCATCATGGTATTACTATCCATTTTTTTAATATTCTTATGGTCCCAAGTATGATTGCCTACGAGATGCCTGGCCCGGGTCTCATCAATGATATATTGGGCTTTTTGGGCCTCCGCAGTCGTCCTATTTCTTGCCCCTTCCAAATTCTGAACTTTACTACCAAGGACAAAGAAGGTAGCGGGAACATCAGAACGATGAAGGATATCGAGAATCGCAGGGGTGTGATCCAAGGAGGGACCGTCGTCAAAGGTGAGAGCAACCCGCCCCCTGCTGCTATGCCAGGGGGAATGAAGGCCTCCCCTATCCCCGCCGACCCCTTGTCCCAGCCAACCCTTGAATACTAAAATGGAGGTAATCATAATGAGAAGGAGAAATACACACACGGGTACATAGTATCCAATACGAAAATTCCCGAGGGAAATGCCCCCCCCTCTACGGAAACGAGAACGGGAGTAGTATAGAGAATTAAGCAAAGAACCACCCTCCCCATCCCAATTAACTATTGCAATTATGATATACATTCATTCTAACATATCATTCCTCTGCAGAACATTGCAACATAAATCGATGCAGAGGTTGGCTGATGATAGGACGATAGGGAGTAAATTTTATTTAAATATATTTTATGTATTTTTTAATATATAATTATATTTTTATATAATTATGAATTTATATTAAAAAATGTTGCTTCCTCCGGTCCCGTAGTCAGCGTAAACGAGAACCACATAAGGCATAATTTTCAGCTACGGAAGATAGGGAAAATAGGTAAAGAAAATCCCTTCTGAAGATACCCCCCCAAATGATCGCTGCATTCATTATCATAAAATATATGTAATATAATAATATTTATGTTATCAACCTATACATACAATCACTCCTTTGTTCATAAATTTGGGAAACAGTATTGATAAAAACAAGGGAGTCGATGCAAATGTCCTATTCCACAAACTATATTCAATCATTTTTTTCCATATTTTTCACGGTAAATCAGAAGATAGAAAAAAGAGAACAGGTAGGAACAAAGAAACCCAATATTTAAAAACAGCCTTAGGGGGATTATAAAAGTATAAGGGCAAAAAAAGAAAGACGACTGCTTCTGTTGCGAACATTAGCTACTACAATCTACAACCTCCCAAATGAGGAAAAGTCAAGCAGTACTCGTGTTATCGATAATCCTATGTCGGTATTGTGCCACCACGTTGTGGATATTTTAAATTTACAGAAGTTAAAGAAAATTAATAATGATTATAAATAATAGTAAAATGATAAGGGATACTATAGGGATTACTAAAAGGATCATGGTTATGATCTAAAGATATTAGAAAAATACATTGTAAAAGATGGTGGACCACTTCAATAAGGGAACCTGTGAGGGATGTCAGTTGGCCAGGCCAATGCGCTGCCAAACCTATGAGCAGGGAGGTGTTCTTTTACAAAAATCGTTTTCAGGCCGCCAAGATAAAGGGACATGGTAAGACAAGAGTGGTACGGGCCAGGATAGAAAAAGAATCGGCTTACAATGGATCCCAGGTCATTTGGTGCCTCCAAAAAAGGGACAGAGGGGGCAGAGGGGAATACCAAGGATTACATAAAATTTAATATATAAAAATTTATATAAAAAATGAAATTTAAATTTATGTTGGCTTTACTTGGCCCACGTACTCTAGTCCGAGAGTGATAATTTTCAACTACAAATTACCTATACTGACAATCTTCCCAAGGGGTTTTGGTCTATGCCAAGGCCACAGAGAAAACAAACTTAACCGGATACAGGGCCCCGAGCAAAGAAAGCAGGACAGCATCCGGACGGGTGTGTGCATTTTTCGGAGGGGATTTTTAGTCCCACTTTTTTGCTTCCTTGGGTGACCTTTTCCTGTATTTTTTAAGAATAATTATATTATTAATTTGTATAGATAGAAAATTCGTTCCCGTCTTCCGACCTTCTTTCGTCCATTCTTATTATGAATCCTATAGGGATTGGGAAAAAAGACGATTCTTACTTTACCAAATTTTCAATCTAAATCGCAAAAACACATGATTCCATACTATTTCTGCTTTCTTCCCAATCCCTATGATTCATGCTATCCTCTGGTCCGTTGTTTCCTGCCGTTTTTGGTGATCACGGAGACAGAAGAGGGTGGATATCCGATAAGAAGCCCTGTCATCAGGATAGCAGCGAGCTTTGTTCGTAATGCGTTTTAAATTCCCGTTTAAATTCTCCAGGATGTTGGTACTCCGATTCGACTTCTGATGGGTAAGGTCGTGTCCGAGGTGGATGGTGATATCTCGCAGGCCCTTTCGCAATACTTTTACCGTTTTCGGGGCCACGTCTTTATAATCCTCGCATATCCTCATGCCAACTGCATAGGCCGTTTCACAATCCGGGGATTCCAGAACCTCTTTGCGCATCCTATCAAAGAGTATCTCTGGGGGAAAAGAGTCCTCCTCAGCGGCATCCCGCAGGTTTCTAAAGAAATGGGCAATACATCGTTGCCAATCCGATGCGGGGTAATGGACACGAACAGCCGTTTTGAGGCCAGGGTGAGCGTCGGTAACGATCAAAGGAACCGATGATAAACCCCGCGAGCGAAGATTTTTGAAAACCTGGTTCCAGGTGTCCAACGTTTCAGGTAGACCGTATCCAACGTAAAGAATTTCCCATACACCGTCCCACCTACGTCCCATTACTATGTAAATGGCTATTTTTTTCCCTTTGCCCCCCGGATCCTGAGATAAGTAGCATCGGCCTGAAGAGCGGAATACTGGTTCTGTAGGGAACGGAGATTCCACGCGTCTAGGTGGCTATCATACCGGGAAATAAGACGTTAGGAGAGGGTGGAACGGGGAATCCTCTTGCCGGAGATCCACTTTGTTTGCCCCGCGATGACCTCCAGGGACATACCGCTGATTCGAAGGGAAACGATCTTTTCCAGCAAGTAGGGATCATAACGGAAATAGGGATCGACTAGAACGGACTGGAACTTGGCGCCTCGTAATCGTGGAATGAAAAAAGTAATGGGACCCCTATGGGTATCTAAAACACGTTTTCTATATCCATTTCTGATGATTGTACAGCGTCCTCCGTTGTCTCTTTGATATTTTTTTCGCCCCAGATATTGATCCCTTTCATAGTTGGCCAACCATGTCCAAGCCTTTCCAATGGTGGAATTTCCCCAGTTTTTATCATGCAGAATAGAATGCCCGACAATTCGAACGGCTTTCTCGTATGATAATCCTGATTTTTGCAAATATTGTACCCGCTCTAGGAGATCGTTCTCCATTTTTTTATCACGAATAGGGGCCGGTAAGGCGGTATAAGTATTGTGGTTCATCAATCTATACCCCCCTATATTCCATAAAATTTTCAATTTTTACGGAACAGTGTAACAGAAAGATAAACAAAAAGAAAATGGAAATTAATTACCATTTTTAACGAATTAGGGTGAGTCAAGTACTATAGTGACATAGGTAAAAAAGGGGGGAAGAGCTAGAAAACCAAAATATACGTTTTATATTTTAATATAGTAAATTTATTTTATATAGCAGTCCATGGGGGAAGCACCTCAAATGGGGGGAAATCCCCCCCAAAAAAACCCGTTCAGAAATTCACACCCCCAACGGGATGCTGCCTTGATAGTCCTCCCAATAGGAAACCCTTCCGATCCCGATAAAGTCATAACGTACTACTCTCACATTATGTAATCCTTATGAACCCATAGGATTTTGCCCATTTGGAGCCTCAGTCTAATGCTACGTTTTCCATGCCTTCCTCTGCTGTGTTCTGTCCGAGTTTCGATCCAATGTTGCCTGGTCCAACTTGCAATCATCTCCTTATCTCAGATTGTACGCCCAGTTAGACCCATCCAGGTCTACCATTCAACCCCTTCGCTCCACCCTCATTACAAGGGTTTCTCTCCACTACTATGAGTTGATCCAACTCTGTTCACGGAAGGAAGTCTCGGTGTACCTTTAGCTCTTTTTTTACACCCGGCTAAAGCCAGGTGTCCGCGCGGACAGTCTCTCGTGGTTCCCTATGAGGGCCTACATCAAATTCACCCCATCTGTACACCAGATGCCGCCAGGATAACAGGTGATTCGCCCTCCGTGGCTTCGTTCTAAGGATAGGTCCCTTGTTTCGACATCGACTGAGCCTTTCCGATATTTTCCTCCCATGGTTCACTTTACTAATCTCCCTGATTCACACCGGACAGGATTCTTTCATCTTGCCTTTTCCCAGAACGCCCAACCACCCCTGCTCTTTACAACAAGCAGCACTGGGCGATTTGAAACCTGCATACCACATGCCAATTTCGGGGGGCCCCTCCCCCATCCCTCATAGAGCACAACACGATACATGAATCCCAGCTTGATATCAATTCGTCAACCCAATTCGCCGGATACCAGAAAGCCTCCCTTATACTTAGCCTGGTGCATGTTTTCATCTTACGTAAAAATAATTATTTATGAATATCCTCGTGAAATGAGGGTAGTGAGTCCTCTGTTCCTAGAGGGATCTTGTAGGGTACGTCACCCCTTAAATGAAACAAATACATATAACTATGGAATACAAGATGCATTCACAATGGATAAGACCAATGTCAAACTATAATATAAACTATATGGTAAAAATATATTATTTATAAAATTAAAATTTATTTGTATAATATAAATAATTATACGATGAATCCACACGGAGTATGGACAGTATGGACCGACCGTATAGCAACGTCTATCTTAGTTTTCATATTCATTATCATATATTGTTTTGTGTAATCATAGTATTATATTTATTAACTTATTAATAAAAATATGGTACAGGTACTTTTATGAATTAATATATATATATATATATTAAATTTTCAAAGTATTGAGTGGGTAGTTAAGGTAGGCTCCCGAAGGACTTTACCAGAAACTTTTTAACCCAATGTCCGGAAAAATATTTTAGTGTAAGATATCCTGAACGCACCTCTTACCATTCCTAACTAATGACACTAGAGGAAAACTTGCCTACAACAGAGGAGGGTAAGGAGGTTCCCAACATCAAGTAGACCAGCCGGGTGCAAGAAAAGGGGGGCTCAACCACCCCCCCACCTTCATGGCAATTCCGGCACCACCGAAAATCTCAAATCACAAAATCCACAGGTAGCTTTTTAGTTTTCCTGCTAATAAAAACCCACGATAACCCAAAGGAGGAAACTACACCATGAAACAAATTGAGAAAAAAAAAAACCTTTACTCCATACCCTTTGTTATGGGTCTCACCACGCTCACACTCCTTCCTCCCACCCTATCCACCAACGCCCAGCTGAATCACAACCTAGATTCTAAAAAAGAAAGCGAAAGCAAACAAATTAAAGAGGATCCTTCATCATCGTATAACGAACAAAACAAGCAGGGTACCACACCAACAAATGCTGAGAATGAAAAAAACCATACGCCAAGAAAACGATCTGGGGAAAAAGGGTGCGACAAACTCATAGAAACGGACTATTGGAAACCCATACCCACAGAATCTATAAACGATAAATTGAAGGATAAAATAATAAAGAGTGGTCACGAACTAGCAGAATGCTCATATCAATCCAAAGGGAGCTCGATCACGGATGTACAGGTTAAAGAATCCAACGGAAAAACCGCTGTGATCCGTTCCTCCGATGGGGAAAATCTGGACGATGAACAAGGGAACAGCGGGAAGGAACAAGGGAACAGCGATAAGGAACAAGGGAACAGCGATAAGGAACAAGGGATGGAAAAGAAAAAGGAGGTTCTAACTGAGAAGCCAAAGAACGCAATAGAGGACAAGAACGGGAGCCCATACACCCAAAATGAATCCCAGCAGGGGAAAAAGTATTCAGACAACAACCACAACTCCCAATCCAAACGGGAATCAAACAATGAATTCGATTCCAACCGTGAAACCAAACCTATCCATCCACCCAAGGATAACGATAAGGAAAGGGTAACCCATTCTGAAGAGGGCAATTCGGAAGAGCAAGCCCGTAAAATGTTCGACGAAATCAATCAACAGCGTAGCAATACAAAACGAGGAGAGCCCCTACTATCCGAATTAAGGGCCTTCCCTGCACTGAAATGGGACGAGGATCTTGCAAAATCAGCCCTGGCACAGGCAAAAGCTAGATACGAATATGAACTCAGAAATTCAAAACTACGAGCAGAGGGGAAACAGCCCATTACGCGTTACAGACACCACCTAGTCCCTAGAGAAGAAGGTTCAAACGAGCTTACGAGTGTTGGTAACACTGGTGGTTATCTGGAACATCTATATGGACCAGGTCGTAGTATGGATGTACAACCCAATTGTTCCCAGAACCATTATGGTTTATTGAATGAACAACCCTGTTTGAAACAAAAAAAGGGGACGAGGAAAGATATTCTGACACAATGGAGCCGGAAGGGAACCCACTCTTACGCATTGCTCGCCGATGGTAGGTATGCTGCCGAGGGTTCTCGTGTGGGAATAGCCTTCCTGCGTGTACCCCCTTTCTCTGATTTGGGTAAGGGTGGACCCAATATCGACTCTGTTGTAGCCATACACATCGCTGGGCCTGACAAAACTACAAAAATGTGGACACGGGAGGATCTCGGTATCAGGGACTAATCCTCAATCCATGTTGATATAAAGGCATTATAAGAATAGAATCATCTGTACAAAGCAACATAAAAAATGTAATACTAAAAACGCGTTCCTTCTCACGGGGGGAACGCGTTTTTACTATATCATCTTTCTATCAACCAAACCTTATGAACGCCCACGCGGACGCGCCGGCTCCATATTCACCCGCGTACCATTGATGCGCGACTGTTGCAAAGCCTCATAAACAAAGGGAGCGGTTTCCTCGGGTACCTCAACAAATGAGAAACGATCATAAATATTGATACGACCAATCTGTCGCAAATGAATCCCAGCGTTTTCTGCAATTGCCTTGGCCAATTCCTGGGGCCGCAAATGGGCATTACGTCCAATATTGATGAAAAAGCGAACCATACCCGGTGAAGCTCCCGTTTCACCAAACCGATAGGAAGTTTCCATATTCTTACTAAAGCGATCAAAAAAGGCCAGATGGAGGGCCGCAGTAACCACCTTGTGGGGTGAGAAACGCTCCATCAACTGATCTACTATTTCCGATACAAAAGAAAAATCTGTATTGGATTGAATGACCTCCTCAATCTGCGTCATCCAACTGCGTTGCTGCTTAGCAGCTACCTCCTCCAGCGTGGGCAACTCACGCGGCTGCAAACGCAAACGCGTTTCACGCTCAATGATCTTCAACTGCTTCATCTCACGGGGGGTTACCAACGTCAACGCAATGCCCTCACGACCCGCGCGACCTGTCCTCCCAATCCTATGCACATACCCCTCTACATCCTGCGGGATATCAAAATTGATAACATGGGAAACATTTCCCACATCAATCCCCCGCGCAGCCACATCGGTAGCAATCAAAACATCAATATCACCCTTACGAAAAGCCTGCATCACCCGATCCCGCTGTTGCTGAGCTAAGTCTCCATGCAGCCCACTCGCCAGGTACCCGCGAACCTGAAGAGCCTCTGTAAGATCGTCCACACCCTTCTTCGTACGGCAAAAAACAATGGAGAGGGAAATCTCCTCACTATCCAGAATCCTGCATAAGGCATCAGCCTTGCAACTCTCCAATACACGATAATAAAATTGCTGAATGATAGGTACCGTAACCTCACCACGACTGACCGTAATATAACGAGGTTTTTTCATATATCTCTGCGCCAACTGACGGATCACCGGAGGCATCGTGGCAGAAAAAAGCAATAACTGCCGACGATCCGGTACATAACGCATCACGGCCTCAATATCCTCAATGAAACCCATATCCAACATCTCATCGGCCTCATCCAACACAAAGGTCTCCACCTTATCCACGCGTAACGTACCCCTTCGCAGATGATCAAGCAACCGTCCCGGTGTACCAATCACAACATGCACACCCTGCTGGAGGGCCTTGATCTGACGACCAATTGCCTGTCCGCCGTAGATAGGCAGCATCCGTAAACGCTTCGGTCGACCAATCCGTCGCAATTCCTCCGAAACTTGGATTGCTAGCTCACGCGTGGGTGCCAGAATAACTGCCTGAACGTGAAGTGACCGTGTATTTACCCGTTCCAGGATGGGGATCCCAAAAGCCGCCGTCTTTCCTGTCCCTGTCTGCGCCTGGCCAATGACATCCTCCCCGCGCAAAACCGCAGGGATGCACTCCATTTGAATGGGCGAGGGCTCCTCGAACCCCAAATCCTGAATACCACCCAAAATTTCCTCACTCAAGTTGAACTGATCAAAACGATTCATAGTAATAGTTTCACCTTTCCTCAACCCTTCCTCCACCCAATAAGTTTTCAAAATTTTTTCAAATACTTCCACAAACAAAAGAGCGCTTGCTGCGAAGCCAACGCCTGCACATCCTCCCGTAGTACTCCCGGCCAACAGAATCTCACTGCATGCTCCACCTCCGCGGTAACCCAACTGATCCAAACTATGCCGGGCGGCTGCCCACCATGTGACTTAGGGCCTGCCACACCCGTTACGCCCACGCCGATCGTAGCAGCAAACACCTGCATAGCCCGCCTCGCTAGGAAACGAGCCGTAGCAGCAGACACAATACCCATACGCTCTATACAAGCACCTGAGACACCCACAACCTGCTCCTTAACATCCTTGTGGTAAGCTACCCAACCCCCGCGCACGACCTGACTGCTCCCCGGCACGACGGTCAAACGCTGCAAAATCTGCCCTCCCGTACAACTCTCTGCCAAGGCTACTGTCCTACCGCACTGACACAACAACCTCACCACCACCGTGGCTAGGGAAACATCTTCATCAGAATAACACCAATCACCGCAAAGATCCAAAATATCCCTTTGCGCAGAGGCAAGGAGTCGTTCTGCAGCAGCATCCTCATCCCCACGAACAGTCACACGAACAACTACCCGATCGCGGTGAGCATAGGGGGCTATAGTAAGCCGAGGGGTAGCCTGGATCAGATGCCGAAAATGCGCCACTAATTCTGATTCACCAATCCCAGCAAAACAAAGCGAACACTGGCGAACCACCTGGTCCCGAGCAAAATCCCGCAGCATGGGAGTCACAAAATTTTCCACCATTGGGCGCAATTCATGGACAGGACCCGGCAGTAAAACGTAACGCACACCACCCTTTTGAAGGGAAAGACCCACGGCTGTCCCATGGGGATTCGGGAGAACATCACCACCTACGAAACGGTAAGCCTGCTTGGAATTACCCTCCGGCAAGTCCAAACCACGCCCTTGAAAATAACGCACAATGTCGGAATAGAGAGTCTCATCCCATACCAAGGACTCACCCAGGAACCTTGCCACCACTTCGCGCGTCAAGTCATCAGGCGTGGGACCTAACCCCCCCGTCAATAAACAAACATCCATCTGAGACCGGAGCCAAAGAAGCACTGAATATAGGGAATCCGGTTCATCCTCCACAGTCACGTGCCGCGTAACATGCAGACCCAATGATGTACATAGAAGAGACAGATAACGGGCATGGCGATCGATCGTCATACCCGTGGTTAGCTCCGTGCCTACGGTCACAACGGATACCCGCACCAATGAACTCAGAACCCCCCTCGATAACCTTTCCCTACAACATTGGAAACCCCTATCGCCAACTGCCTCACACCCAATGCATGGGTGCCTACATCATGACTAATTTACGATTTTTATAAAAATAATAAAACCCGGAGATCAACGTCACAATCACAGCCAACCACATAGCATAATCGGCAAAGGGAAAACCCCACCATGAAAACGGGGTATTGTCCAGCATCAGGGAACCCACAGCCACAATTTGCACCAATGTTTTCCACTTACCAAGCCAGTGAACCACTACCATCTTTCCTTCGGCCGCAGCAACAAGCCGTAAACCCATAACAGCAAACTCCCGGCTGATGATCATGATAGCCATCCAGGCCTCCACACGATCAATCTCCACCAACTGGATCAGTACAGCTGTGATCAACAACTTATCTGCTAGAGGATCGAGGAATTTCCCCAATCTCGTCACAGCTCCCCGTTTGCGGGCAATATACCCATCCAAACCGTCGGTACAAGCGGCCACAAGAAAAAGGAACGTCGCCAACAAATCCCCAACGCTAACCAACCAACCACCTATTGGAATGAATCCAAGGTGGGGACGCATCAGGAGAAAAAGAACAAGTGGGGGAACCAAGAGAATACGCAGCAACGTCAACTGATTGGCCAGGTTCACATCCATCAACCCCCAGGGGGTAGACAAGCACAGCAACACATATCGTACTCATTTTCTATAACCACGAGGCATACACCCACAAAAAAGAAACATACAAAAATGAATCCCTTCTGCCCATTGTAGCCACCCATCCATAAAAACTCAATACTCCCTTTACCATACCCTCCCAATTTCCGGGCGATCCAAATCGTAACCCAACCGCCCCTTCATCAACCGGGAACACCATCACCCCCATACCCTATTCATGTGGGATACCCCAGGGCATCCTCGTCAACTCTGCTCCCCTTCTGTTTCCGCCCCCCGCCCACTGGCATTCCGTCCACTAGAACCCCGTTCACCAGCCCTTTGTTTCCCCGGGCTTTTCTCCCCTGTATTTTCCCGCTTACCATCGCCACCAGTACCAGACTTACTCTTATTGGATCTACTAGTGCCAGGCTTAGGACAGGAATCCTCCCGGCAAAAAAGATACCGCATACGACCCTTGTTGCGTCCCGTACCTACGTCAATGTCCACATCATTGACCGTGAAGCGGCTTTGCGAAATATCACTAACGGTGACCATCATCCCCTTAACATGGGTGGCCGAAATAGGGGCCTTAGACTGCGCTGTGCTTCGTGCCAATAGGGTGCGTTCCGGATAAGCATCTATCGATACCCTTATAGGTTTTTGAAGGGAAGAAACACGCACGGTAACGACCTGGGCACCCGCCACGGAGTAGACACTAACACCACGATCCTTGTATTGAAACCTTACCTGCACCCCACCACCCTGTGTAGGATTCGATTGCGGGGGAGGACTCCTAGATGGCGGGATAGGGGGAGGAGCCTCCGCATCCTTTTTCTGCTCCGTTTTCTGGTCCAACAAACGGGCTAATCCAAACCCAAAAACAAGCAACAATAACACACTCGCTATCGTCCCCCACCTCTTCCAGGACGATGGCCTCCTTCCCCTCCGCCGTCTCCTCCCCCTCCCAAGATGTTCTCCACCCACCAACATTTCAGGGGGCGCAATGGGGATCTGGTTTCTAGAGGATGGGCGGGCCACAGACAAATCCCCTACCTGTAGAAGTTTCTCATAGGACTCACGCAAACGACGGGCTGTAGCTGAATCGGAAAATCGTGCCATATTCTCTTCCTCGATAGCCCAAACATCGGCAGGATGAACCCCTAATCTGTGAGAAACTTCCTCGATGCTCCGTTTCTGACGCAGGCGCTCCCTTCGAAGGTGCAAGCCCACGTCCCCTACCCCCCTTCAATCTTCAGGAATATCATGAATTTTTACTCCTATCATACTACAACGATCCCGCATCCTGGAACCTAAAGGAAATTCCAAACAGCCGCTGTCAACAATCCAATCGCCAACAGGGATGAAAACACTGCCGCCACTAACCAACCACGGGACTGACGTTCCTGCATCTCCTGACGATAACGATCCACACGGCGCAAACGCGTCTGTTGTGCGGGACGGGAGGGGGAAGGTGCTCTCCCGCGCCCCAGCGGGTCTGTAGAAGAGGATGTCCCCCGTGAAGGGCGCTGTTGTGACAAAACGTGTTGGGTAGGAGGAGTCCATGGATCAGATCCGCCTTCACTACCCACAGCCGTTCTGTGTCGCGTGGTAGACTGTGAACACACGACTCTTCCCATCGTCGCATGTCCCGTACCTGTAGGGGATAACTCCATTCGCTGCCACTTACCTGTTATTTCCCGCTCCGCCTGCTCATATCGTCGATAACGACGCAAAATGCGATGGGGTTCCAACTGTACACATTTTGCGTAGTTTCGCAAGAAATTCCGCGTATAAAACGGGCTCGGGAGATTCCCCATTTCCCCCTGTTCAATAGCTTGCAAAAACAATCTCTCAATCCCTGTCTTTTGCTGCAACTCATCTAGGGAAAGCCCCAATGATTTGCGCGCCTTGCACAAAACACCCCCCACATCGCCCATAGTACACCCCATCTGTGACGGTGCAAAATCCAAAGATCGGGAACTATGCTGTGGAGTGGGGCCTTGTCCCAAAAAACCAGCGGAATCATTGGCCGAATGACTTCCTTCACGTGACAAAAGAAACCCCCCCATCAAAATCTTTTCTCCCCTATGTGATCCACTCATCACCGGATCCCCCCTCCGTCCACTCCTGCGAGGGTGGAGGATCCAAATAGGCCATCATCATCATGCCCTGAACCGCCGGCTTTCCCTTGGACTTGTTCACCATATAGACGATATAGGCAAGGGAAAAGACCATGAACAAGACCCCACCAACCCAGAGAACCACCGCAAGAAATTTCCCCGGTTTCTTCCTGGTATCCCCCCGATTCTTCCCCGAGGGGATGCGCCGCGACTGACGACGACTCATGGACTGCTTATCCGCATTCGAGGACGATAAATCCTCGCCCCCTGAGCGCCCCCTACCACGTGACGGGTGCACCTCCGGTTCATCCCTGGGAGGACGAGCCAAAACGGACCCCCTTCTACCCATTACCCCACCCTCTGCCTTCGGATCCCGATGATGACGGACACGACGTGCATAAATAACACGGGTCCTCCTCCCCGCTGCTGGCAAGGGATCATCCTCCTGAACAGACGATGGACGAAACTGGGATGGGGGCTGATGATGAGATCGTACCGGCCGTAATGGCTGCGTTGTCTGTTGCGAATGCTGTTGTGGACGCTGTGACGCCTGTTGCACCCGCTGGGTTTGTCCTGATTGCAACGGTTTTCGTTGCGACCGCCAAGGTGATCGCTGCTGCGATCGACGGGGGAGTCGCGGAAACCCACCAGAATCCACCGGGGGACGGGGGGGATCCTGCCGGGGTACATCATCACCCTCTCCCTGCTGGAGTACATCACCATCCCCCTGCCGGGGTACATCACCATCCCTCCGCCGGGGTACATCGCCATCCCTCTGCCGAAGTACATCACCATCCCCCTGCCGGGGTACATCACCATCCCCCTGCCGGGGTACATCACCATCCCTCCGCCGGGGTACATCACCATCCCTCCGCCGGGGTACATCGCCATCCCTCTGCCGAAGTACATCACCATCCCCCTGCCGGGGTACATCACCATCCCCCTGCCGGGGTACATCACCATCCCCCTGCCGGGGTACATCACCATCCCTCTGCCGGGATACATCATCATCCCCCTGCCGAGGAGAGGATGGGAAGGGCAGTTCCATTCCTCTCCGGGGGAAATCGGATGGGGGGAGGCCGGAAACAGGTTTGTGGGAGCGTGCGGGACGCGGCAAACGGGCGGGGGAGGAGGACAAACGTTGGGACGACCGTTCCGGCACAGATTGATCTGAATCAACAGCAAAAATTTTTTTGGCGTGGGGTTCCGTGGTGGGATGCGCCCATGGCCGATACAATTTTAACAAAACCTGCGGGTTTTCCCCTACGGCATTGGCATAGGTACGTAGGTAGGAACGCACGTACCTAGGGCTGGGTAACAAGTCGAAACGCCCCTGTTCCATAACCAATAAATGACGTTCCGGAATTCCCGTGACACGCTCCGCCTCTGAAAGCAACATACCGCGTGCTTCCCTTGCCTTTCGCAGGCGCTCTCCAACGTCCACTTGTTACTGAATCACTCCCCTCTTCCTTTTTACCAATGTCGCATCTCCAACTCTGATTCCAAGGCCTCATATGTAATGATTTCATCAGGGTGATTACGCAGCTCAATCAAACAGTGGAAATCATTCATCGTGAGGGAAGAATTGCGAACAAACATATCGGGATGCTCAATGACCTTAGACACCTGCAAACAAAGTACCTCACGCAACAATTCCGAATGACGCTCATCCGCATGATGAGCCGAAACCCCCCCGTCGATGATATACACATTTCTTCCTGACTCCCTATCCACCTCTAAGCTAGTGGAGATCGTACGGCGTAGGAGCGTAGAGGATAACAAAACCCACCGCTTATTGGCACAAACGCTGGCCGCCACAATCGATTCCGTCTTACCAACACGCGGCATCCCCCGCAAACCGATCAACTGATGACCACCCTGTTGTAGCATGGAAGCTAAGAAGTCAACGAGTAGACCCAACTCCTCACGCGTAAAACGATACGTGCGATCCTGCGAACAACTATCCAAAGCACGACCGTGTCGAATGGCCAAGCGATCCACGAGAATAGGCGGGCGGAGGGCCGTAACCGTAATGTCATCCACCTGGGAAACAATCTTTTCCAACAGAGCCACCTTGGACTTGTTCCCCGTAGAAAAGAGAACCCCCCTCCTGCGTTCACCCATGCCACTGATGGACAGAATGTTGATGGATAACATACCCAGTGCCGAAGCAATATTACCAAGCAACCCGGGTCGATCCTGATGGATTTCGTACTCCAAATACCACTCACTGCCGTCCATAATCAACCCCCCGAACCCCTCAACCGCAGCTCCCATTGTATCCTGATCCGGGGTAGGACTTCAATGCCCCGTCTTATCACCATATACGTAGGTTCACCCCATGAACGTCGGGTCCAAAGCATGGATGGTACTGACCGGTTGTCTAGGCACGCCCACCTCAGTCTCTGTGTTGGCTACTCTAACAATCATAACATACTATTTACTAAAAAAATACATGCAATAGAAAACTTTATTAATAAATAGATGTATTCAATTAAAAAATAGGACAAGGAATCCTTGCCATGATCAAAACCCTCATCTTCCCCCCATTTGAAACCCCACTCCTGCTTTCTTATTGATCGAAATATTACAAAACGAACGCATGTTTCCCCAAACACAACATTCCACGGGCTTCACTCCAAGAATGATATGTCAACAACAAGCCGGCCCGGGGTATCCGAATTCCCCCCGGTCGATTCCCAAAAGGGGGGAATTCCATAATGACAAGGGGATACCCAACTCCCGTGGTGTCAACCCCAGGCCATGGTCCAACCCGTGTCCCCCCACGATGGGTGATCACGGATACACCAGAACTCCTCAGTTCGCTCACAACAATTGCAGAGAAAGCTCCTCTATGGGGGGGGAGAAGGCAAAAAGGGAAAACGACACGAATCCCCCATTCCCAATCCCCCAGAAGTCCGGTTCTCTGAATGATCTCCGATCATTGGGCAGGTTCCCGTTCCACCATATGGATGATCATCTGGGTCATTGCCTCACGTTGACTGGAATCCCCAGCATCCCACATCTCCTTCAAGAGTCGTTCCTGAATGTTGGCGGGCTCCACATTGGTTGTCAAATACTCCCCGATCTGGGAGGCCACGGAGGTGATATCCTCATCATCCATCCCCAAACCCCTGGCTTGTTCCACCCTCGTCTTTAAAAATTGCTTCCACTCATCAAAATTCTCCATAACGACCATTTTCATCCCCCCATCACAATGCACAAATCACTATCACAAAAGCAGTCCCTGCTATGTGTATATTCTTTAGGGTGATTCATCCGTAAAAAACCTATGCATGTCGGAACGTTCAACCCCTGAAGCCACCACTGATACCAATGACTTGCCCGGTAATATAAGCCGCCTCCTCTGAACAAAGGAATCCCACCAAATGGGCTACCTCGGCGGGCGTACCCAAACGACGCATAGGGATAGCCTCGCGGAGCGCATCACGATCGACGGGGGAGAGCTGCCGTTGTAGCAGAGGCGTATCAATAGCACCAGGGGCTACCGCATTGACAGTTACACCTGCAGCAGCCACCTCCTGGGCAAGGGAACGCACGAAGCCTTCCTGTGCCCCCTTGACAGCCGTGTAAAGAGTTTCCAAAGCCCCCCCTGAGGCAGCGGAAAAAATGGATGTCACAAGAACAATTCTACCCCATTGATTGCGAATCATAGACGGTAGAAAGGTGCGAATGGCCCGAAAGGACATCTCCACATGAACATGAAACAATTTTTTCCAATCCTGTTCCCCCAATTCCTGACACACACCTACAATGGTACCCCCAGCTGCATGAACATACACCCCGGGTTCCACGGTGTACGGAAACGGGACCAAAATTTCCCCCGCCTTCCACCCCACGGAAGAGATAGGAACAGAAAGGGCCTTCACCCCCCAACGAAGACACCGTTCTACCACCCGATGGGCCCGCTCAACACCCCGATGGTAGGTAACAACTACATTCAACCCTCGTTGAGCTAGGATCTCAGCAACCTTACCCCCGATCGCGCCACTACCACCATCCACCCATGCCCATACCCCTGAATCTTGCAAAACCTACTCCATCACGGCATTAGGTACTACAACCGAGGTAGCCATACGCTCGGGGGCAAAGAGGGAACGAATCCGTTCATCGGCTTCTTCGGGTTGCAATCTTGTCACCATTTCGGGGACTACAAATGGATCGGCCCCTAGAAACTGGCAAGAGACAAAACGATCGGCTATCCAACGTAAAATGTCCCAACTATGCAAAAAATCTCCTAATTTTTTTCGTTGTAGACGGCGGAAAGCATCACGATCTATTCCGCGTTCACAGGCCTTCTGAATACCCTCCTGCAAACGGGATACCAACTCACTAGGCTTGGAGGTCTGTCCACCACAAATGACATGACCGTAGCCGGAATCCAGAGTATAATCAACACCGAAGGTACCATCGATGAGTCCCGCATCATAAAGATCCTGATAAAATTGCGAACTGGAACCAAGGATAGCACCAAGGGCCAACTCCGTTAGCCACTCCTGCCTCATCAAAGTATCACCTGAACTGGGTAGGGAAGCCACTGCCTCCTTACAACCAAGCAAGCAGTGAGGAATCCCTACACTAAGCCTCTTCTCATGGATAGAAGCAATCACCGTGTCAGGCTCCCCTGGAAGAACGCGACTGATTTTAGGAGCCGGCGGAACCTCTCGTTGTGCCTGGTGGGCACGAACAATCTCCATAGCCCCTTCAGGTTCAACACAACCCACGATAAAAAGAATCATATTGCTAGGATGATAAAAAGTTTCATAACACGCATAGAGAACCTCCTTTGTAATCCCTGCAATCGATTCAATCGTACCTATGATGTTTCCCCGTACAGGATGATTGTGATACAGGGACTGCATAAGACCCACGTAAACCTGCCAATCTGGGGCATCATCGTACATACGAATCTCCTGCCCAATGATGCCCTGTTCCTTAGCTACGTTGGCATCAGTAAAATAGGGCTGTTGGACAAAGGAAAGGAGTATTTCTAGATTTTGATACAGATTTTGCGTGCAGGAAAAAAGATAGCTCGTACGATTGTAGGTGGTGAAGGCATTAGAGGAAGCACCCCGCAAGGAAAACTCCCTAAAAACATCGCTCCCATCAGGCTGTTCAAACAACTTGTGCTCCAAAAAGTGGGCAACTCCATCTGGGGTTTGAACAACCTCTCCGTCACCCACCCGGAAGGATGAGTCGTTAGAACCATAGTAGGTGGAAAAAGCGGCGAAAGTCTTGTGATATCCGCGCTTGGGAAGAACATAAACTCGTAACCCATTAGGGAGCTGCTCGAAGAAAAGCTCCTCCTGTAAGGACCGATATTGGATGCTCCCCATTTACATTACCCCCCGCTGCAATACGTAGACCGTATCCAATTGCACCCGATCGGCTATCTCCTGCACGGCGGGACGATGCAATCCTTCTAGGGATTCCCATAACGAAGGGGGCGTCCACTCCGTACCATTTAGGAGGGTTTGATAGTGGAATTGAATCATTCCAAAGGGACTGTCTTGTGCCTCCGTCCATCGATTGGCCAACATAGCCTTTGTTTGTCCCCACTCCTCCTCATTGATCTGCCCCTGACGTAATGCTTCCAGTTGCTCCATCACAATCCCCTCTGCCTTTTTGACGTTGGCAAAGTCAACACCCGCTTGAACCATCAATAGACCCTTAGAGGTATCCATCCGTGAGGAACAGGAATAGGCAAGACTATGTTTCTCCCGTACCTCCCGAAACAACTTGGAATGTGGGAATCCCCCTAACAAACCATCATAGAGTAGCATGGCCGGATACTCTGCATCGCGAGCCGTCGTGTAGGTCCGAAAGCCCATATTCAAGCGACCCTGATACACATCCATGCTTTCGGAATGGTAACGAACCTTCTCCACGTTCCCCCTTGGGATATCCGCTACAGGGATCAACGTTTCCGATACAGGGGTCTTGAAAGACAATTTGGCAAAAACAGAATTGATCTTATCAGCTACCTGCTGACCATCGACGTCACCCACCACATAACAGTCAATGGGACATCGTCTGAGAACATTTTGATAATGCTCGTACAAATCCCCCGGGGTGATCGCCTCAAGGTCCTGAACACGCCCATAAAGGAATAGGGAAAAGGGATCGCCGGGATACATCTTTTCCAACAACTTCTGTGTACAATAGGCACCCTTATCGTTAGGAAGACTCTCTATGTGTCTCCTAAGGTTCTGTTTTTCCGCCTGAACAAAGGAAAAAGAAAACGCACCCTGTTCCTTGTAGGGATTGAGCAAAACATCGCACAGAAAATTTATGGACTGCTGAAGTAGGTTGGTGGTCCCCGGTAAGAAGGTGTCATTGGGTATAGTCAAACCAAACTGTAAAATATGCATATCCCCGCGTTTGCAAACATCCACGGAGAGATGGGCGCCGTACATAGACTCTAACTGCCGCTGTAATCCCAACGTGGTTGGATGTGCCATCGTTCCTCTCCTAAGTACAGCCGGTAGTAAAGCATGCTTTGTCACTGTGGCAACGTCCATGGGAAAGCGCAAGAAAAACAAAAATGTCGTGATTTTGAACTGGTCCGTAGTTGCAACATGCAAATTCCCTCTTCGCAACTTTGTGGTAACAAAGGGAACATACTTCAATAGCGGGACCTCCCCCTTGAAACGAAATAACCCTTGATAGTTTTCACTTCTGCGATCAAAGCCTGAGTTCCTAATTTTGTACCGCGGTATGAACAAAAGATGCGCGAGCCCACGGATACACCCACCTAGGGAAAGATTGTAGCTCTTGCGCCCCGCAAACGCAATGTGATGCCAATAACTCAGAATTCGGAGTCCCAAAAGTCCATCTGAAAAAAAACGGATCTTGGCCGCATATCAGACTTAGGAATTCAGTCCCAGAATCCCAAGGGAGAGGAACGGCAAGTTTAGCCATCGGACGGACCTGCCAATCCTGATGATCATCAAGAAAATCAACCTATTGCGGCTCAGCTTCCTGATACAGCCACTGATGAAGATTGAATCCATCCGATAAAAACTAGAGTCCACATCAATGATTCCCATCAAAAATTGGGTGAGATCAGAGTAACCTCGATCCCTGACTTTATGACCTTTGATTTTCTCGTAGACATCGGAACGATTTTGACTCTCATAATTTAGAAGGAATGCGAACAGCACCCCTTTACATCTACACCGAGATGAACATAACAACACAAAATCGGGACACTTCCCTGGTACAATCTGCAATACAACTCGGAAATGGATGCCCGTTGGGATGATCCAGTTCATTCCATGGTTTTTATTCCTTATTACGCAAAATAACACCATTCTAGTGCGGATGGGGACGGAAACCTTTCCATAATACTTTTTGAAAATTTATATTTTTAGATGGGTGCCCTCTTCAAGAAACTCCCTGGTAAAAACGTCCATCCGAGCCTTTTTCTGTATTGTTATTCTCCCGAATAACACGATCAAAACACAGAGTCGTCTTATATGAAATAATGGGCATGAATGCCTGATTATACGACGTTGGTCTATGTTTATCTATACCCATTGTATGCTTTGGAATTGTGAAAACAGTGCTCCCCCGAGAAACGTTTTTTCATTAACTTCCTACCCTTACTTGTCTGTAGTCGGGGTGCTATCGCAGAAAGGAACGATCCGATAAGTACCGCCCAGAATATTGGTTTTCTTCCCGGCTTATCATAAAATTCGGATCCAGGAATTTAGTCTCGGGAGTAGGGATTGAACCATGGTTTGATAGACCGAATGTATCGCGATAGGGTTCTGTGTTTGCATCTGCCTAAGTTTGAATTCCCACTGTATTCCAAGGTGTTCTAGAAAGAACACACTAGGGCCCATTCATTATTTTTATAAAATTTAAGTTTTATATGTTATAATCGTGGGCAACCCACTCTTTATCGAGAAATGATGAAAACAGAACCAAATTTCCCAAGGCCCACTTTTCCGGACGAAGTGAAAATCGTAAAAATAGAGAAAGTAGGAACCACAAAATTAGATAACATGAGTTATACCCTAAGAGTCCATTGCCGACCTTCCATCCCCGGGAATCGGGTGTCCCCATGAAGATTCGGGAAACCCGGGACAAAAATTGGGGGAAAACAGGATTAGACGAGGAATGAAAAATAAAACACAGCATTCTTGGCTTTCGGGAAACTGAATCTATTATAAAAACCCAACGGCGAGGATGTACCTACTGCAGAAACAAATTCAACTATGTGTATGCATTTGTTGGAAAAGGAAATACATATGAAAATTTTTGTAGGAAAATGTTCTCATTAAAAGCAGTACTATCTTCAACAGCGGGAGCAACAAGTTACATGGAATATAAGTGAGAACAGGTTCTATTTTTTGATGAATTTCTTCCTACAGAGAGAAAAGAGCCCGAGGAAAAGGACATCAGGAGGGCCAAGGAACAGGTACGTTGTTGGACTATCGATATGGATGATACATCGACGGGGGGAGATGAGGACTACACGCAAAGCTATATCTATGATAGGGATCCCTGTATTGGCTGTCATAAAAGGGGGGCCGTAACTATGAGGAACTCATGGACCACCAGGGGCAAAATCACCACTCATATGAACTTGATTCGGCGGTTATTGCCATGGACTGAGCCCCGACCTATAACAAATGAATAAAAATAGTAATATATTATATAAAATTTATTTAAATAACATACCTCTAATGGCTAGCCACCCACCCTTCTACGGCTGATTTTATGCTATGCACGAATCCTCGGAGGACCTACCCGCCAGGCCAAACATTATGATCGAGGCTGTGCAGGGTTTTTCTTAGATGTGGGGAATCAGAGACACCATAGTGAATGATTCGCTCTGCCATATTGGACTTGGACATTTCTTCCTCCACCCCATACAGTTCCATACCTAGCCACACATGTCCCCTTTCCCCTGCTCAACTATCCTTTTCCCCGATTTCCGGATGATGACTGCATTTTGTAACCCCTTCCCTTCCCCCATGGGTTACAAGCCGGACGTGGGTAGGACGTAAACCCTAGAAGGCCAAGGGGTGTTTTCCTATATTCTCCCGTCTTACGACCGTCCCTAACAGTGGGGGGACTTTGATTTTCCTCAGATGTAGTTCTTATTAGGTGTTAGGGCCCCAAAAGCCGCGACAGGGAAATAATGTTCCTGCTTCCCCTTGACCTTCTTTCAAAGACAAGGGGGATATTTGGACCAAAGGGGGGTTTTATACAATCCCCCTCGCCCTCCCTTTTACTCCCCTACCGCCCTTCGGGATCATAGGCAATCCCAATGGCCTTAGGCGGTTCCGTTTTCCCCACAAAACCGGCCAAGGCCAATAGAGTCAACAAATAGGGAATCATGGCTATAATATCGGACAAAACGGGGCCACCGGAGGAGAAATTAACCAGACTCTCGGTTTTTAAAGCCATAGCACTACCGAAAAAGGTGGAGGCCAACAAAACCCCCAAGGGACGCCATTTCCCGAAAATGAGTATGGCCAAGGCCAGGAAACCTTGCCCTAAAACCGTGGTAGAACTAAAATGCTTATTCAAAACGATGGAAAGAAAGGCCCCACCCAATCCAGCAAACATGCCGCCCAACACAACCCCCGCATAACGCATACCCTTCACACTAATACCCGCGCTGTCTGCCGCACAAGGATTCTCACCTACAGACCGTAAACGCAAACCCCAAGCTGTCCGATATAGGACGAAATAGGAAAGCAACACCAAAAGAAACAGAGGGTATACAATGAAATCCTTGACACTAAAGAATCCCCCCACAATGGGCCACAATCGCAAACTGGGGAGATCTACGGGAAAAAAAATAGCAGAGTCGGGCAAGGAGGGGGTCTCTGAGTCATCATAAAAGGACCTACAACAATAAATGGCCAGCCCAATTCCCAATATATTGAGTATGACACCGCTGACAATTTGATCCATTCGCAGGGAGACCGCAGCAAAGGCATGGAGTAGGGAAAAAATACCCCCTACCAAAATGGCAGCCAACCCCCCCAACCAAATACTATGGGCCTCCAACGATACCACGGCACCCACAAAGGCACCTACCGTCATCAAACCCTCCAATCCTATATTAACAACACCGGAACGTTCATTGAACAACCCCCCCAGACCAACCAACATGAGAGGAATGATAACGGGAAAAACCATATCAGGTATCAAATTGATGAGGTTACTGGACACGCTGGGAACCCACCCTTCTCCATGAACGCCATCGTGCGAACAATCGGTTGGAAATATTGGCAGCCACCATGAACAGAATAGCGGCCAATACAATTTGGGAAATTTCGGTAGGAATACGATCTATCATCAGCAAATCCTTTGCACCATACCGTAGAACCCCGAATAAAGTAGCAGCCAAAACCACACCTAGGGGAGTGGCAGCTCCTAGAAAAGCCACTGCAATCCCATCAAACCCAAGCATTTCAAAACCCGTGAGGACTGTGATTCGGTGGCCAGACCCTAGAACCTCACACACACCAGCCAATCCCGCTAGAGACCCACTGAGCACCAAGACGAGCAAAGTAACCCTACGACTAGAGATACCAGCATAGGAAGCCGCCTGGGGACTCTGCCCCGTAACCCGTATTTTGAAGCCCCACCGGGTGTGGGAAAGCAGTATATGCATCAAAACAACCGCCAAAAGGGCCAGAATAAAACCCACATGAAGTCTTGAACCCCCAGAAATTTGCGAAAAAAACTCCCAGTTGAGATGGGTAGACTCCGGTAGCACCTCGGATGTGATAGAACGATTCACTGAAAACCATTGACGAATGATAACATTGGAAAGATAGAGTGCCATAAAATTCATCATGATACCAGAAATGACTTCGTGCACACCCCGCCATGTCTTCAACCAGCCAAGGACACCACCCCAAGCAGCACCCGCTACCATACCCGCCAATATAGCAAGGGGAACCGTAACCACACCAGGGAAAGGAGATTGATGAGCTACGGCATAAGCCGCCACCTGCCCCACAATCAACTGCCCCTCCACACCAATATTGAATAAGCCAGAACCATACGCAAGAGCAACCGCTAAACCCGTCAGAATCAGCGGGGTGATAGCAACCAAGGATTCCCCAACCCCATAGGGCTCAGCGAGGGAGTTCATAAACATGGTCCTATAAGCCGTCCAGGGATTATGCCCAATCGCCATGAGAGCCAACGCTCCGACACACAGGCCCAGCACAATGGAAATCACAGCGGTAACAATGGTACTATTCCCGCGAAAATATCGCAGTATGGTATTCACGCCCCTGATCCCCCCTATTTTCCAGATCTTAGCATCCCCTGCGGCCCAAAATACCGGTAAGAGAATCCCCCAATAGCACGGATTATCCCCACATCATATCCTACCTGTTCGATCCAACAGATGTTTTTTGCTTCCTACCGGCCATCAACAAACCTATCTCCTCGTGGCTAACTCCTTTTGTATCATCCACCCAACCCACGATTTCCCCATGGGTCATAATTGCCAATCGGTCACTGAGCTGTAAAACCTCCTCCGATTCGAGAGAGACCAACAGCACTGCATGCCCGCGATCACGATACTCGACCAACCGGCTACGAATAAAGGTAGAAGCCTTGACGTCCACCCCCCGTGTTGGTTGTACAGCAATCAACAACATCGAATCACGATCCAGTTCACGGGCCACAACTACTTTTTGCTGGTTTCCACCCGATAAATACCCCACAGGTGTATCCAACGAGGAGGCACGGATATCGTAGGCAGAAACCAACCTCTTACCGTACTCGCGAATTGCTTCCCTCCGCAAAAAACCATAATGGGAAAATGGGGCCTCATCATGAGAGCGAAGAATCATATTCTCAATGACATTACAACCAGGGACAAGTCCAGAACCACAACGATCCTCGGGAATATGGCTCACACCCAACTCCATAACCTGCCGTGGGGTGAGATTACTTATTTCCTTACCCAACAGACGGATAGAGCCCTCCCTACAACGCCGCAAACCTGTGATAGCCTCCACCAATTCCCTTTGCCCATTGCCAGCCACACCCAACAAACCCACAATTTCATTGGCACAAACATCCAGATTGCAACCGTTGACTCTCAACGCACCCTGGGAATCCTCAACAACCAGATCCTCAACTTCTAAAACCAGTCTCCCAGGCCTCTTCTTTTCCTTTTCGACACGGAAAATCGTTGTACTACCCACCATGCAAGCGGCTAGTTTTTCCTCTGTCACATCCCTTACCCGGAAGGAACCCGCATTCCGTCCACGTCGAAGCACCGTAACGTCGGAACAAACACGCATGATCTCTTTCAGTTTATGGGTAATGAAAATAATGGTCTTCCCCTGTTCCGACAACCGTTGCAGAATACACAAAAAAACATCCGTTTCATGAGAGGAGAGAATCGCAGTAGGCTCATCCAAAATTAGGATATCAGCCCCGTGGTGGAGCACCTTCAGGATCTCAACAATCTGCTGGGTGGCCACAGATAGATCGTCCACACGCTTCTTCACATCCACCTCTAACCCATATTCCTGAGCCAAATCTTGCACCCTTTTTTCTGCCAGCACAGAGGAGAAACAACCCCATCGGGTGGTCTCATGACCCAACACTACGTTCTCCGCCACAGTAAAGTTTCGTACCATGGTAAAATGCTGATGAACCATACCAATTCCCAAACGATTGGCGACCGCGGGCCCCTTGATCCATCCCCTCTGACCCTGGATCCAGATTTCCCCCTCGTCCGGTTGATAAACCCCATACAAAATATTCATCAGCGTTGACTTGCCCGCTCCATTCTCCCCTAGGAGTGCGTGAATAGAACCACGACGCACCCTAAGATCTACATCCTCATTGGCAACCGTACCAGCAAAGCGCTTCGTAATCCCCTTCATCTCAACCGCATATTCCACGCACACCCCTCCAACATAAACCACACAGGACGCACCCAGGGGGTCTCCCCTTACCCAAGCTGTGAGCCTTTGAGTTCATCTAAATGAAAATATTCACATTATTATCACCATTATCTGCCGATCACCGACCCCCATGAACACCGCCTATCTACAAAATATCCGCGAAGATGGCAACACTCCCCACGCTTTACACCATCCCTCTCTGTTTCTACATCTCACCGTTGATTCTACCTTTTTTACCCCTGAAGCACAACCATAAATCTAGTATCCCCGTACTATACCTACATCTTTCGCCTATTCCAGTCTTCGCGGGTACACAACGGCGGAGTCCCGCTGTGGGTGTGGATTTCGGAACAAGGTTTCCAGGGAAGGTTCCCCCATTTTTGGACTTTTTTCATAGGTTCATAAGTACAATATTTTTATTATTTTATAATAGAAAAAATATAGGGAACTCTGACCCCCTCCCTTTCACGCATGTACCAACTACTTACTTCTGTCTCGATTTGCCAAATAAGGGGAACCAAAGAAAAGATTGCGACCGATCGCATGCGTAGATTTCCCAGGAAGTTTCCCTTCCGCGGGGGGATTCGCCTGGAACCTGAATCGCCAAAATACGATCAATTTTTCATAACTATGGCTATGTCGATACTACGGAAAATAACATCAAAATTTTAAAATTATATTAAGGGTATTTTCATAATATTTTCCAATAACTTATAGAATATATTTATGAAAATGTTTACATTTACGAATGATTAGTCTATGAAAAAAGGTTATGTAAACATTAGTCGGAATGAACAAACCAATAGATAAAACCTACCACTCTATAAAAAGTTGATATGTAAAAATCTATCAACTACCAGTTATTCCCTGGATTTGAATTCCCGAAATCGCAGGGGGGAATAGCAACTGGTTCCTATTCCCCCTCTTTTGGGCGTGCCAAGGGGGGGAACAGCGTGGGGGTACAGGTCTGGGGACGACAACAATCACCGCGCTCCAACCCCGTTATTTCTTACCCTTCACTATCCATTGAAAAAATTTTAAAACAATATAATTTATAATTAAGATACGAATCAAGGGGATGGTTTTTATTTTTACACCACCCCCCAAAAATAGAGAAGGGGTACGAACAACTTTCTTACATCTATAAGTATTTCTATCCAAAACTTTATTTATATTACATAATAATATTTATGAAAATAAAATATACATATATTTTATTGGGATGAACACAACAATCCAACATCGGGGTACGTCCCTGGCACAATCTTCCCTATTCGCTTACGCCGGGCATGGGACCAAAGATAGCACGCTATATAAAATATGATGAAGCACCATTCTTACTATACAAATTCATGTTGCATATATAAAGAAAGCAGGAAATACCAATGAAAATAAACTTTATTTAGATAAGAATGGATCCTACTATCATGATCCACCTTCTGTATTCAGGGGGATTCATATGCCCTCCGTAAAACCCCAAGGAAATCCGCCCCTACCTTCCAGCTCTTGACCTCCTCAGGCGTATCGGGTATCAGCAGTCCTCGGGCCACTTCCTCTTTAGCAAGTCGGACCACCTTCTCCAACTGCTTCATCTTCCCAGTACCCAAATTCGAAGCATAATCCTCCTTAAAATCTATAGATCCCTCCCGGATACCATAACTACCAACCTTTCCAAAGGAAGAAAAGTCCCCCTCCTTCACCCTGCGAATGATATCCCTCGTGACCACATCTGTCTTCTTAAGGACGGATCCCAACGTATGATCAGGTGCCTCCCCATGCTGATCCTTATCCTGACCAATGACCCAACAACGGCATGGTCCTCTTTCCCTAGCAGCCCTGAATACCCCCTTACCCACCCTGCCGGCGGCATGATAAATGACATCAACATTCTCAGAGAACAGGAGCCGTGCTAGGGACCGTCCTGTATCTTCATCGTTGAAACTATTCGCATAGGTCACTCGGACCTCTACAGGTTTCCCTCCCCTAATTTGCGAGGCTAGCATTGCTCCTGCGGCAAATCCGGCCTGGAAACGGCGGATCACCGGAGACAAGATACCCCCTACGAAGGCAACTTTACCTGTATTCGTGGTCATCCCTGCCGACAAACCCGCCAGAAAGGACCCCTCCTGATCTCTAAAGGAACAGGCGGCCACATTAGGAGGGGGATTCTGTCCCATATCGCTATCCATAATCGCAAACCGAAGATTGGGATGCCTTTTCGCTACCCGTTGGGTCGCTTCCGACAGTCGATCCGCCATGAGAAAGGTAAGGGTGGGTTTCTCCCTTGCCACCCTCTCCACACCTTCAACATAATCGGATCCCTTCTCCGATTCAAAGAGGAGATAGGTCAATTCCCCCTTCTTCCGCATTCCCTCCATATTCTGGTAGGCCATCTGACCAAAGGAGTCATCGTTTCGTCCCCCTATGTCCAGTACCAATCCCGCCCGAAAATCCCGACCTACCCCGTTCGTTTCTCCTTCCGGATTACCACATCCTGCCAATCCTAAGGCAAAGGGGACAAAACCTACCACGCACAGCCCTATCATCCATTTCTTCTGCCCATTCATCCTATGATCGCCTTTTTCTCCCTTGATCTATGGATTACGATGACGAGACATTGCACGCGGGCGGAAAGGTCACCATTCTATCCCACAGGAAGGAAGATAGGAGGGAATTCCTAACACCCAGGAACATTCTTGTGATTTCGCTGTGCAAGGGACACATAACGAATCACTATGTGTGCAAAACCTGTAAATGTAAAGGAGACTTCCGCCCAAACCAGAGTCCCCTATGAATGTAAAACAACCCACTACACGATGACTCACTATTCCATAGAGTCGAAAACAACAACGACCCTAGGACACATGCTCATTCTATCGTAATCATCTCAATTTGTGAAGAAAAAATGCCCTATCATACTAATCCCGATCCATAACAATCTACCAGGATACCTGTATTCGTCGAAAAAGGACAACAGATGAGAAATCCATTGCCCCCTTTTCCTCCTATGTCTGCCACCCTTTTCATTTATCTCCCCGAAGGACCCCATATTTTCTGAGCGGCCTCCATAAAATCGGTGGGCACGGACCATGTTCTTTCCTTCTCCGGTGTATCGGGTACCCCCTGAACATATTTTCTGGCCACTTCCAAGATCAAATCCAATTTTTTAGCTTTCCCAGCACCTAATTTCGAAGCATAATCCCCCTTAAAATCAATTGCCATCCCAACACCGTAGTAACTAACCTTACCAAAGGAAGAAACATCGTTGTTTCTCACCTTGTTCACCATATCCTCCATGACTGCATCCGTCCTCTTGAGAACAGACCCTAGAATATGATCAGGAGCTTCTTTCAACTGATCCTTGTCCGTCCCGATCACCCAATGTTTTCCACCTGCCTCCTTGGCAGCCCTACATATCCCCTTACTCACTTTAGCAGCAGCATGATAAATGACATCATTTCCTTGGGCGAATAACATTCTTGCCAATGAGTAACCCTGACTTTCATCGTTGAAGCTGTTCGCATAGACAACCTGGACCCCTATAGGTATACCCCTGATCTGAGAGGCCGCCCTCACGCCTGCCTTAAACCCTACTTCAAAGCGACTGATAACGGCAGACCGTATACCGCCTATAAAAGAAACCTTGTTTGCGTCCGTAGCAAGACCTGCCACTATTCCTGCTAGGAAGGCACCCTCATGATCCTTAAAGAAACAGGCCGCTACATTGGGGGGGGGATTTTGGTCCATGTCACTATCCACCAACATAAACCGGATATCAGGACGTTCCCTCGCTGACCCACGAAGGGATTCTTCTAGTTGGGAACCCATACCTATAATGAACTTGGGATTCCCCTGCATAAGTCTCCTCATATTGGCCGAGAAATCGGAATCTTTAGCCGGATCAGAAATCCTATAATCTAGCTTCCCCTCTTTCTTCCATCTGTCCACAGTTTCGTAAGCGAGCTGGTTGAAAGAACCATCATTCCGCCCTCCCGAGTCCAGAGCCAAACCTATCAGGAAATCTCCCCCCCCCTTTTTTGTTTCCTTATCCCTATCATTGTAGCATCCGGCCATCCCAATCATCACCAGGGTAAGACAGACTACGCCCAACCATGTCTTCCATTTTCCTCGCTCGTAACTCATCTTTTTATCCCCTCCCATTCCCCATCCCATACCATGATAAGCGCCTCTGAAATGGATGACCCTATCGTCAGGAAACTCATTCATCATAAAAATAAAATTTATCAATAGTGTTTGGTATAAGTGATATCACATTCTATACAATCCTATAGATTGGGAAAATCGTTGAACCCCCTATGGAGGAGGAGCACACAATCGTCCCTTGTTGGATCACGGGCCCATATCTTCCCTTGGACCACACCCGATCCAGAGAACCCATCAAATCCACCCAGGGAAATCCTACATGAAACCATTCGCAACCCATCCCCACAGATGGATGACCCCATTCTATAAAAAAATTTGAAAGAGAAAACCTATTGGTATTCTATCTCATCTATGCCCATTTGTGAAGGAAAAAATATAGTACCATGCATGAACAAACCATCCATATCCAAAGGTACGGAGAAAATCAACACGAAAAAAGCAGGACAATGGATACAATACCCCATCGCCCTACCCATTGTTTCATTCGATTTCCCGTCACCATTCCCTAAGAGGCCCCTACCTTCTTTTTCAAAGCTTCGAGAGTATCAACAGGTACCTTCCATGTACGGACCGCATCTGGTGTATCAGGTATCGAAATCTTCCCTTCTGCAATCGATTTTTTCGTAATTTCCAAAATATTTTTTAAATTATTCGCTTTTTCTGAATCCAACTTCGAACCATAATCCTCCTTAAAGTCGATCGCTGCATCCTTCAAACTATAGTAGTTGACCTTACCAAAGAGACTTTCATCCCCTCTCCCCACCCTATTGATGGTATCTTTGATGACCACATCCGTTTTCTTGATCACAGAACCTAGAATGTGATCGGGAGCCTCCGCGTACTGGTCCTTATCCGTACCAATGACCCAATGTTCCCTGCCATCACCCCTGGCACCCTTAGCAGCCCTAAACATTCCCTTGCCGACCTTACCAGCGAAATGATAAATTACATCATTCCCTCCGGAGAAGAGACTTTGCGCTGACGAGTACCCCACATTCTCATTACTAAAACTATTCGCATAAACCGAGGTAACCTCTACATTATTTCCTTTGATTGCTGAAGCTAATTTCGCTCCTGCCTCATACCCCCCTTGACCCTTATCCATTAAGGGGGATTTGATCCCACCGAGGAAAGCAATCTTATTTGTTTTAGAAGCAAAACCCGCCGTTAACCCCGCTAAAAAAGCCCCTTCATGATCACCAAATAAACAAGCCGCTACATTGGTGGGTGGCTGTTTTTTCATGTCACTATCAATGATCACAAAACGTCGGTCGGGATACTTCCTCGACATGGTACCAACCGCATCCTCTAATTTGAAACCCATAGCCACGATAAGATTGGGTTTCTGCTGTGCGATTTTTTCCATATTCATTTCATATTCAGAATCCTTTGTCGAATCAGCGATCCATGGAGTCAATTTCCCTTCCTTTTCCAACCCATTCACCGTCTCTACAGCTGTTTGATTGAAAGAAGCATCATTTCTTCCCCCCTCGTCCAGAGCCAATCCCAATCGGAATTTCTGATCTGTCGCGGCCCCACTAGTAGTTGTCTTATCTGTACTACCCTTGTCTGTACCATCGTTGCACCCTGTCAAACTGAGCATGGCCGAGGCAAGACCCAACACCCCAAACCCCATCATCCATCCCCTACGTTTACCCATTCGTACCACCCTTTCCTCTTCTCCATTCTATTTAAACTAGGTTAGTGTATAATATTTTTATTTTTTATAATATTTTTTGTTTACTATAACAACATACGCATAGGATGGTCACCACTGTACACTTGAAAAACACAGGCTCATTTGTCCCTATGGTTGCCCAATCCTATGGAAAAAACAATACTAGCAACAATTTATAAAATAAAAATTTCTTTATATACACTCTCCTAGGATCATAGGATGACCAGCGTACAACCGTAGAACTAAGAACACATGGGAGGCCGGGGCATCCACCCAAAATGGGCATATAGCCTTCCCCCGCAGGGAATATCCCCTCTGGGCTACACCCATCCTATCTGTATACAAAATATACCATAAGGTGAAAATAAAAAAAGCCCCTCTTATAAAGGAGGTAGTAGCCATCCCCGAGTAAAACCACGACAGAATTTCCGCAATGATTGTACAATTTCCCTGGAAGATACCAAAAGGAACTTGCTTACCCTACAAAATCGAAATCCCCATATTTCGATAATTTTTAAAAAAAACCTTTTAGGGATAAAAACATTCCCCGGGAACCCTCCTTGTCGGGGGAATTCCATTCCCTCTCTTCCCAATCAAAAGCCGAGGCCTACTCAGACCCATAAACAGGGAATACGAATGAATACAGGGGGGGTACGCTTTCCGCGAAGAAGTAGAGGGTAACCACCCCAAAAGACTCTTGGCCAAACTTTGGACCTGAAATATCCTTGGGTGGTTTTTTCCTAATCCTGGATTGTAAGGATGAGTTGGATGGGGGTCCCAGGTTTCCCGAATCCTCACAGGAATACCTGATTCCCGGGAATGAACGGTTGGCAATGGACTCTAGGATATAACTCATTTTATATCTAATTTTGTAATTCCTAATTTCTCTATTTTCATGATTTTCACTTCGTCCGAAAAAGGGGACCTCGGGAAATTTAGTTCTGTTTTCATACCGACAACCCCTTATTCACTGATAGAGGGTGAGTTGCCCATCCCCACTCCCGAGACTGAACCTCAGGTCCGATATGCGGCCAAGACCCCCCAAAAAAGGGTATGGGAAGATCATTCATTTACGTCCAGGCGAACGACCCAAACCACGTACGGCTTGGACCCCACACCCGGTATACATCCCATTCCTATATTTTATAAAGATAAATAAGGTACCCTTTAAGAAGGCAAGAATTTCAAAATCCCGCAGTACCCTACAAAAAATCAGGAGGATCCCCAAGTCGATAAGGTTTGGGAATCGACCAGGGAACGAAGGATAGAACAGCAGCCGTATGTAGATTGTAATGAACTCCATACGAAGGATAGCGGGGGAAATTGTATCCCACAAACATCCTGTTCCCATACCACTTTTCTTGATGGGGTGTGAACAAGGTCATACACCATCACAAGTTCGATAATACCTTTCCGCTAGTGATGAGACCATCCATCCGCACTCCGCGTGAGAGGAGGGGCAAAGTATACCATCCTCCACACCGTCCTCCGTAATCCAAATATGATCCACTAAACGCATAGAACCAATTCGGATTGCCACGGAACACACGAGGGGACGAACCGATAAATTTTTAGGCACCTGCAAATCGGGATAGGTTCGCAAATCCAAGGACTCCACAAACACAATCGACGATGTCATCTTATCCCATACTTCGGCAAACTCCCATGCCATATACCGGAGAACCTCTTCTATGTACTCCGATCCTTCCCGAGATAAGTCCACTGATTCTAGCTCGCGCCGCAGGTCAAGAATAAACTCATTCATACTTTCATTCCAGGAGGGACGAGACGGCGAACGACGAGACGGATCCTTAAAGATCTCCACGAGGGTATGCCAAAGAAACCAATGCAAATCAGGTACTATCTTACGTTCCTCCGGTGTGAGGTAGACATTGCGTGAATTACAAACCAATCCATCCCTCTCACGCACGATAGGCATTTCCACCACATTGAGAGGTAAACGAAAATCCTTCACCAACCGCTGTATCAAAATCAACCGATGTACATCGTTACGCCCTAAGTAGAGGGAATGGGGCCGAATGAGTTGACACAGGGCAAACACAATAGCCACTTCCCTCGCTAGAAACCTAAGGCGAACCATGCCACATAAATCGCCTAAAACATCCTCCAACTTGACACGCTTGGAGAGGGGAGAAATTCGTAATTCCTCCTTAGAGGGAACAAAAAAGAGATCCACGCCCTCCTGACGAGCTATTTCTAGATCCCTTTTCTCATAACGCCGACAATAATCGTATCCATCCCCCCAAAAGAACCGCAATGGATCAACAAATACAGACAACACCACACGATCATTTTCCCGACGTGCCCGGTTCAACAGATACCGATGACCCGCATGCAACGCACCCATGGTGGAAACAAAACCCACTCTTACAGGTCTACCTGCCTCCTCGATCCAGGATTGTTTTATAGCATGCAAATCCCCGGGGGAGGTGCATACCCTCATGGGGGAATGAATCCCTTTCCCTGTCCCACGCCGCTTCCTATCCTCCCGAATGGATTTCGAAATGCCCCTTATCCCATTCACGCTCGGCGAATGGGAATGGACCCTTGATAGAACGTTCAACCCACCCGTACTAAGGAATCTCTCCCATACCTCCTCCTCCTTTTCGGGACCAAGGGAGATCACACACAACAGATCCCTCACGACGTCGAAGCACCCCTCCCCCCAGAGGGTCCTTGCCACGGCTTCCAAATCAGGATGGGAGAAAGCCCTCTTTGGGAAGGTCTTCGGTGGAGAACTGACTTTGGATTTTGAAGTAGCCTGCAACACATGAAGCTTAGAATGTGAGGATCCCTTGAAAAATTTTCTTTCTCTCTTCTTTTTAGTCATAATATCATCGTCCTCTCATAAAAAATATAAACATGCATCACTATGTACCTTACTACCACTCAAAGGAGTAGCCAAGGAAAAAAGTATTCATCAGTAGAAGGTCCAGGAACGCACAACGTTTCCTCATATCATATACGAACATTGTCTCATAAACACCCACTCCCCAGGATTCATCATTTCATCTATCCCGGATTCCCTACAAAAATAACGAATTTTTTCGAAAAGTAGATATACTCCATAAAACGCAACCCGCGAGTCCACTCTACCTTATTTCCTTCTGTTTGTGAAGGGGAGGCGAGTAGAATAGATGTAAAAAATAGGGTATTATCTTGGAGAGAGATTTGCTCTTCAAGACAGGAATAGAAAATAACCCCATGTAATGGCGTTCCCCTGTGGTTTTGGACCCATCCCAATGACTTCGATCCCAGATGAAATCATGGAATCGGCATGATTTTTTTGAAACCGCGTATGTATTTTTAACTGAAAATTTAGCCTATTTTTTCGATTCAATTGTTGTAATATGTAAAAATTTATTATTAAAATTCTAATAATAAATAATAATATAGACAATCTATGTACATACTGCCAATATAATGAACTATGGCATATAATTACTTTTTTATAGAAAATTAGTAAGTGAAATTTTACTCTCACTGGTTATTTTCTGTCAGATCTCCAAAATCAAAAAGGACAACGATAACGGGTTGCAGTTCCGTTTCCTTTTCGCACTACCAGGGGTTAGAAAGATGGTGGAAATCTCGAAGTCAGATGGGGGAAGAAACCCCCCGGGAATACCGCAATTGGGGACAGGATAAACTCAGATCGGTAAGCCAAGAACCGACTCGAACTCCTTCTAGAACTACGCTCGGTCCCCCACCCCCACGAATGTCGCCCGGGAATATCTTCCCTGGATAAGGGGACATGTGAGGCCAGGCATGGGGAACTACACCGAGGTAGCAAAAATGTCCAATCCAATATGGGGGGACTAGGTCGACTACTTGGCCTAGTAGGTCAAGAAGAGGTACAGAAAGGCCCGATAGCATGCGAAAAAAATGCAAGCAGGTGACCAGTATACAGGGAGAGGGTAAGGGAAACTTCCCGCCCATTGGCTATCCGTTAAACGATAAGACGGAGCAATGAGGGACGCATAATGCGGGAGTAGTACGTGTTGGTTCTGTGGAAAAGTTGGCTGAAATACCACAGCCCTACCCGACGCGAGAGGGTTGAATCATCTCCTATGAAAGGGGGACGGAAACAAAAAAGTCCCCCACCCCCATAAAGGGGCAGGGACCCACGAAAATAAAACCAGAGGAAATTTTCCTATGATAAAGATTTCATAGTGCCCTGATGATAACGTTCCCAGTCCTCCCATGTAATCCGAACGGGGCGTGCTTTTCCCCCCGCTTCCGAGGAACCCACCACACCCTGTTCCTCCAACATATCCATCAAACGACCCGCCCGGGAAAAACCAACCCGCAGGCGCCGCTGTAGCATGCTTGTGGATACACTTCCTACCTCAATCGCCATTCGGACTGCATTCTCAAACAAGGGATCGGTAGGATGAACCGTGGTAGATGCTTCCCCCTCCTCTACCTGTGTTTGTAGTGATTCGGGGAGTAGGGCATCCTCATACTCTGCCGTTTGCTGTCGTTTCACATGCTCCACGACACCCCTGACCTCCCCATCTTGCACCAGGGCTCCCTGCAAACGCACAGGTTTACGAGAGCCCACCGGCGTATAAAGGGAATCCCCTTTTCCTAGAAGTCGTTCGGCCCCCGTGGTATCAAGAATGATCCGGGAGTCCACGGAGGAAGAAACGGAGAAGGCTATACGAGTAGGGATGTTAGCCTTGATGATACCTGTAATCACATTAGCCGACGGACGCTGCGTAGCCAGAATGAGGTGGATACCGGCCGCACGTGCCTTTTGGGCCAAACGTCCAATCGATTCCTCCACTTCACCAGGAGCCACCATCATCAAATCGGCCAACTCATCCACCACAACCACAATCCAGGGAAGCGGCTGCGGCTCAACGGGATTCTCTCCCTCCCCTTTAGCCCTATGTTCCGAAACGATCCCCTCATTGTAACCGTAGATATCGCGTACCCCTGCCTCCTTCAGCAACTGATACCGACGCTCCATCTCACCTACCACCTGTTTGAGAGCAGCAGACGCTTGTTTCACATCCGTCACTACAGGGGCTAGAAGATGGGGAATGTCATTGTAGGTGCTCAGCTCCACCATCTTGGGATCAATCAACACCAAGCGCAGTTCATCGGGGCGTGCCCTATATAGGAGACTAACAAGAATAACGTTGATACACACGCTCTTCCCCGAGCCCGTGGTACCTGCTACCAATAGGTGAGGCATTTTGGCCAAATCAGCAAAAATAGGAGAACCAGAAACATCACGTCCTAGGGCAATCATTAAATAGGAAGTACTCTCCCGAAATGCACGACAATCTAACAGCTCCCGCAATCCCACCGGTGAGGTTTTCTTATTGGGAACCTCAATCCCAATCGCCGACTCACCGGGTATAGGTGCCTCGATCCTTAGACTGCGTGCCGCCAAAGCCAGGGCCATATCATCCCCTAAACTGGCAATCCTACTCACCTTGATACCTGCCTCAGGCTGGATTGCATAACGGGTCACCGAGGGACCCCGATGCACAGAGACTACATTGGCATGAATCCCAAAACTCTGCAATTTATCTATCAGTACAACAGCCTCCTGTTCCACCTCCTTCTTCTCACATTCAGAGGGTGGGTTCGTACGCCGTAGTAAAGATAGGGATGGCATAACGTATTCTACCGTAGGAGGGGAGGGTAGTGAATTCACCACAGGGGGGGAAAGAGAGGGAAAGGATCTCTCATGACGTGCGGTAACATTTTCCCCCCTTCCCCCATCATCAGGCTGATCCTGATACTTTTGTGCAGCAAAATCATGAATGACAGGCAGCGTAGTAGGAGAGGATACTCCCCCCCCGGGGGAATTCTGGTTCTGGCGATTTCGTGCGGGATGGGAACTACGTTTCATACCACCCATCCTCCCCGAACGCAGGGGTGTCGCTGGACGACGATTCCCTCGATCCAGGGCTCCCGTATTCACCTGCCTAACGCGCCGCCAGAAGGAAAAATCGGCTACCCTCCTCCATAAGGACCGCAAAATCATCCAGTGCGACGGGAAATCCCCGATCCGTTGCCACAGGGTACGAAAATAATTTGAACAATTCAAATAATTGGGTGGACCCATCACAAGAGCTAATCCACAAATGAACGCTGCCAGAAGGGTAAGAATCGCCCCTGTATCATCAAAAAGGAAATAGAGGAGTGCATAACTACCAGCCCCCACCATACCGGAACCCACTTCGGATCGGGTCCTATTTCCTTGCTCTAAATCCCCCAACAGGGAAAACCAAATATGATCGAATACATCCTGATTCGGTATGGGCATCATCATCGACCTCATGTCCAGGATGTGCCTAAGAACTAATCCAGAAAATACCATCACACTGATACCTACCCAACGCTGGGACCAGCGATGGGGCCATCGTTTTTCCATTAACACATAGAGGGAAATAATGATACCCGCCATGGGTAGAAGAAACCCCCATCCCCCCAGAATCAATCGTACAAAAAAATACAGGAGTCTACCCACAGCCCCCAAGGAGACCATAGTGATAAGACAAATAGTCAACAGGGAAATCCCGCAAACAAAAAATAAAATGTCCTTCTTTGGCTGCCGGTGAGGCACAACTCTCCCCTTGCCTCTACTGGACAATCCCCATCCCCCCTTGATTCAAATGAACTGTCACCTGTGGCAAACAAGAAACCTCCTTACAGAACTACCACAGTGGATAAAATTTCCACTCTAAATTAGGAATCCCGCAATTTCAGAAAGGGGGTTTGTGGGGAAACACGAAACCACGCCCTTCCGAAACAAAAACCATTCCCCGGGGGAACAGAAAGACCCCATAATCAGATTCCAATGTACACCGCAATGGACAAGAAAGCCACCCACCCCCCCGCCCCAGGATTACCCAGGGAAACATCCCAAAATCTGGCTCGTCCTATCCTAAAGGACAACAACACAAAGGGGTTACTGCCCTATACCCCCCTTACCATCATCCCTGCTGAGGGTAGGGAGGGGGTACAGGCAAGATCATACATCGGGTATCCCAGAAAATCCATCATCCTCC